>NZ_CP018172.1 GCF_001889605.1 Aquibium oceanicum
GGCGTAAAATGTGTGCCGCACTACGGAATGGGGATGGTGATGCTTATCGCCGTCGGGGCGCCAAGCAACCTGGATGAAGCCAGGGCAGTCAAGCATCCGCCAAAAGCAAAAAGCTGTTTGACGAGCTGCTTGCCGACGTCCCTGCGGCTTGATCCATGCCGGATTGCGCCAAGCAACTGTGGCTGGCAGCAGGCGACCATCCGGAGACGACTTGCAAGCTCCCATCTCTAGGAAGAAAAGCGTCGAAGCACCTTGAAAGCGGTGTTTCGACGCTTGATGATGGCTTTGCCCTGTCCGACAGCAATCGTTGGACAATAATTTCTCCGTCCGACCCGGCTCCCATGATCAACGCCGATGCTCGATTGCGTTGCCATGGCCGGCTGACAAAGTAGATGCCTTTCACCGGCGAGATACCGGCTTCGTGCAGGAAAGCTCCGTCAGGCCCCTTCGCATCTTCGATATCGAGCCAGGTTGTGTCGTCCGATAGCCGACAGCCCATATAACAGTCCGGACGTCCGCCGCCGCGCCGTCGGCAAACCGGGCCGCTTCGCCGCTTGCTTCAATGAGGCGTGGCAGCACCCGGATGCCGCGCTTCGCCAGGCTCTCGATGCTCCGGTCACGGTCAGGAAACGCATCGGATTGTCTAAGCTTTCTGCCAATCCGCGACTCCGCGGGGCTCTCAGTACGCCAAACAGGTTGAGCCACCACCAGATCGACTTGCCAAGCACTCGCTCGGGAAAGAGCTTGCGAGGCTTGCCCGTCGCCAGCATGGCGGGCTGCCTTTGTCGCACTTCCACAGCGATATCCCGTCCGCTTGCTCCATCTCCGACCACCAGGACCGGACCGTCGGGCAGCTGATTCGGATTGCGGTAGGTTTCGGTGGTCAGCTGGAGCACCTCGTGTCCGAACTGCGCCGCGACCTTCGGCACAAGCGCGACCTGGAACGCTCCGGTCGCGACGACCACCTCGCTGGCACTGATACGCGATCCATCGTCCAACGCAGCTTCAAATCCACCGTCTCCAGCCTTCGAGAGGCGGATCAGACGTCGACCAAGCTGGATCGGCAGTCGGAAACGTGTCGCATATGCTTCAATAGTCGGCGAACTCGTCGCGGCTCGCATAAAGTTCCCGGTTGCCCGCCAGGTCCAGTCCGGTAGGGCGCTGAACTGGCGTGGCGTGAACAGAGTGAGCGAGTCGTAGCGCACCGCCAGTTGTCTCCCACCCGACGATGACTGTCGATGATGACAAACGGCACGCGGGCATTCTTCAGGTGATACCCGGCTGCGAGCCCCGCCTGTCCGGCTCCGATCACTAAGACAGGTCTTTCCATCAGACAACGACGACTTGGGCTCCTACGGGCACACGCTCGTAAAGATCCTCAACATGCTCGTTCACCATCCTGATGCAGCCGTTGGAACAGCCTTGCCGATGGTCCAAGGCTCGGTCGTTCCGTGAATACGGGAGCGTGTCGCGGCCGTTACGATAAAGGTAGAGAGCCCGTGACCCCAATGGGTTGTTCGGCCCCCCTGGCACGCCGCCAGCATAGCGGCATATATTTCTTGGGATCGCGGCGGATCATATTGTCGGTTGGACGCCATGACGGCCATTTTGCCTTCCTGCCGATGATCGCCGAACCCGAAAACGCCAGGCCTGCCTTGCCGACACCAATGCCATAGCGACGCGCAAAGCCCGCACCGTCGACCAGATAGAGAAATCTCTCGCGCGGAACCACGACGATCGTTCCGGCCAGATAGTCATAGGGTGTCCTTACGACTTGCGGAAGGAAGCGCTCCTCGAGCACGAACTTGCGTTGCGCCCCGTTCGCCAAAGCCTGCCCGGGTGCCGCCAGCAAGGTGAACATGCCAAGGAAAAAAGTCCGTCGACCAATCCCGAGAGGCGACCGAACATCCCCGATTTCCTCGGAACTAATGCTCATGGCCATCGTCTCCTTCTGGCGGCGCGACATCCGGAACAAGCTTCTCCACCTTCGCGGCCGCCCGAAGCTCGGAAATGATTCGTCTTTCCTCCGTGGCTTCGAGTGCTTGCCGAACCTGCGGTGCGACGGCCTCGAAAGCTGGGGCAGGCCGATTGCGTGTCTCCTCAACCAGAACGACGTGGAAGCCGAAGGCGCTCGCAACGGGTGACTGCGTGAATTCGCCGGGCTGCAGTTTCGCCGCCGCCGCGTCGATCTCCGGCACGACCTGGCCTTCCGCCACAAAGCCGAGGTCTCCGCCCTTGATCTTGGAGACCTCGTCCACAGAGCGCTCCTGCGCCAACTCCGCGAAGGCCTTGCCCCCTTTAGTGCCTCAATGACCTCGACGGCATCGCTCTGGCTGCGAAGCAATATGTGGCGAAGTCGGCGCTCCGGAACAGGTGGGATCTTCCCTACCTGTTCGTCATAGGCCGCCTTCACCGCTTCATCTGTCACCGCCGCGGCGACGCGCTGCTCGAGGAAAAGCGAGCGCAAAGTTTGCGCCTCGAAGAAGGCCAGTTGCCGCTTGTATGCTTCTTGGTCGGCGACGTTGGCCTTACGCGCGGCCTCCGCGACCAATCTGAGCTCGATCAGAGCGTCCACCAGCATCGAGCGTTTCGCATCATCGGGCATCTGTCCGAGCTGCTGGAATACATCTGCTCGGCAATGGCAAGATCGTCTGCAGTGATGTCCTGGCCGTTGACGCGGCCGACGACGCTCGAGTCTTGCGCCTCGGCGACCGAGCCGAGCAAAAGCGACAACGAAACGATTGTCGTGCCGATCAAAATGCCGCTTTTCCGGTTCCTGTTTTGGTCCAGCCGATCATGAGAACCTCCCTATTGCCTGGCGGCGGCTACCAGCGGATCGATGATCTCGCTGAAGCGCTCGATGCTGAGCGCGCCCTTTTGCATCTGGCCGTTGATGAAGAAAGTGGGCGTGAATCGACGCCGAAGGATCGGCCCCCTTCGGCAACGGCTGTGACTTTCTCGAGCAGCCTGGTCTTGAAGGCATTTCTCGAAGTCGGCGGTGCCCATTCCGGTCATGCCCATGACGGATTTGAGCGCGGCTGTGCCGTCTGACACCCGCGCCCAATTGTCCTGAGTCCGATAGAGCAGGTCGATGGTGGGGTACCATTTGTCGTCGCTGACGCACCGCGCAAGCATGAAGCCTGCCGAGGCCCGCGGATCAAAGGGAAACTCCCGCATGATGAAGCGGACCTGACGCGTATCGACATACTTTTTCTTGAGCTCGGGCCACACATTTACATGAAAGGTGCGGCAATGGGGCAGGTCAGAGACGCGTATTCGATGATGGTAACGGACGCGTCGTCCGGCCCGAAACTCTTCTCCGGCAGCGGTCCCGGTGCCAGCAGGGCTTCCCTCGTTGGCTGGGCGGCAAGCAGGGCTGGATATGTGGCAGACATACCGACGGCAGCCATGCCGAAAATCAAATTGCGACGTTTCATCTTGGGTCCTTTCGTGAGGACGGCGTTATGCAAGCTCTAGCCCCTTGAGAGGCAAGGGGCCTCTCGCTAGAAAAGTGCGCCTGTGCCGGCCCGGACAATGATGGGGGTTGGCGTTGCGACGCGGTCGTACAAGTCGATGATGTCCTGGTTCATCAACCGGACGCAGCCGCTCGAAACCGCCTTGCCGATGGTCCAGAATTCGGGTGTTCCGTGAAGACGGTAAAGTGTGTCTTCGCCATTCTGGAATATGTACAGCGCTCGCGCGCCAAGCGGATTGTTGAGGCCAGGCGGTTGGCCGCCGTTTTCCGCGCTCCACTTCCCCAGTTCCGGCTGGCGTGCAATCATCTCGGCGGGAGGCGTCCATTTCGGCCACCGCTGCTTCCACTGGATCACGCCGTCACCCGACCATTCGAACCCCTGACGGCCGAGACCAACGCCATAGCGCATCGCCTTGCCACCCGGCCGGACGAGATAGAGAAAGAAATTTCTCGTATCCACGACGATCGTGCCGGGGCGCTCACCGGTGGGGTCGTCGACCAGCTGCCTGTAGAAGCGCTTGTTGACCTTGGACAGGTCAACGGCCGGGATCGGGAAATCTTCTTCCGGCATGGCGCGATAGATGGAAAGGTAGGATCGATCTTCCGCAGGTTTGATCTGCACCGGCTCTGCCGGTTCGTTGCCGGTGGTCGAGCAGGCAGGCAGGACGAACCCACCGGCTGCCGCCGCGCCGAGCCTGAGAATCTGCCGTCGGGAAAATCGTACGCGTACTTGTGTCTGGGTCACTTGTTATGCTCGCAATAGTATCATCAGGGTCGAGCGCCTGCGGTGCAGACGCTGCTCATATGAAGCAACGACCCATCGAGCACACCACGTCGACGGAACTGCCGGATGGTGCGACGGCGATCGTTTTCGCCTCTTCGTGAGGCTATCGGGGAGGTGGGACGACCAGGGCAACAATCCCCGGAGGGCCAGCGCCGGCAGGCGTCTCCAGAGGAGAAGCATGTATCTCGCAAAAAGCAGGTGCGTGCCATGCGGCAAGCCAGTTGCAGCCATCATGACACTTCGCGGCAGCCCCAAGTGAAGCGGGAGCGCCATCGTCGTCGGTGTCAGTCTCGATATATATCAGGACTGAGCCCTGCCTGAACGACTCCTCCTCGCCCGCCGCAGCCGTCGGCAGCGCAGCGTGGAGACTGACGAAACATAGCATCAGGAGAGCGAGCAGTGTCCGTCCCATCGCGTCACTCATTTGGCGAGTGAGGGTCGGCCAGTGCGGCTTCGGGACGGCTGATCGGCACCGATGTCAGCGAGGTCCGCTTGGCGAGAGCGGACTGCCCGCCCCGTTCCAGCAGCTTGCGGAAGCTCGGATGCATGCCTCCATCGGCATAGGCATGTGCCGAAAGCACGCTGCCGGTCGAAAGAAGATCGTCCATAGCGACGCGATCGGATTGCTGCCGTCCGGCGACCAACGGATCAGCAGCATTCAGTGCTGGCGGACATGCCGTCAAAGGATCCCGTGGCTCTCCACCTTCGAACTCTCTGTCGAAGAAGTAGCGTCGTTCGCAATAGGAAACCTTCGGTTGCCGCCGTGTGACCTCGAAAATGTCGTAGCCCAGCTTCAAGTCCGACCAAAACGAAAAGTTCGGATCGTTCCTGTATTTAGCCATGTTCTGTGGCGTCATCCGAAACGGAAACGCCTGGACCTGGAACGTCCCTTGGCCACCTTTCAGGGCCTCGCGCGCGACGGTATAGATCTCGCCAACGCCTTCGTCCGTCAGTGCGAAACACCCGGACGACGAGCAGGCGCCATGGACCATGAGCGCCTCCCCCGTATAGCCGAGCGCTGCTTCCAGCTTGTTCGGATAACCAAGATTGAAAGACAGATAGTATTGGGAGTTCGGATTCAGCATTCCGCGGACACATGATAGAATCCTTCAGGAGCCTGACGGTCCCCATCCCGCTTTTTCGGGCCGAGCTTTCCGGACCAGCGACACATCGGGTAAACCTTGAGAAGGGCGTATCTGCCGCTGCGATCCCGTTTCCATATCTCAAGTTCGCTCTCCTGCTTGAAAATCCGTACGAGGATCGGCGCGGAAGCCGACATGGATTTGCGCGACATTTCCGCCACGAGTGCCGCCGGGATTGCCTGGGTTGCCTTGCCGTCAACGTCGAGAACGGTCGAAACGCATGCGCTCAAAAAGAGCGCAAGCAGCGCAATCCCCCCTGTTCTGACGGCTGTGATCGTCATCGATAACCATATTCATCTGCACGTACTGATTTCCGGCAGCGCTTCGCAGAGTCCGGCCATCATAGTTAAAATGACGTTTCCGCCAACGAATTTCCGCGCGGCAAAGAATCACAGGGATGAGAGGTTGCCCGCGAGAGACAATGCATCGGTGAATGTGGCGATATACTACAGACGGTAATAAGTCTGCGAGCTGGCGATATCCTGTTTGTCAATCAGTTTAGTGGCCAGCCTCGTCCTCGACAATAACCATTGTATCGATTTTTCCCTTTTCTCCAAACTCGAGTTTCAATTGAAACGTGTCGCCGGGTCTTAGCGGCTTCTTCAGTCCGGAAATCCAGATATGCTCGCGCCATGGGGCAAGACCCAGCGGCTTACCCGGGCTCAGCGTTATGCGGGTGGGCCAACGTTCCACGCCATCCGCATCGACACGGAACCTGACGATCTCGGCGACGGATGTTTCCGCCCCTGTCAACTGTGCTTCCATCCTCCCTTCATTGAGAATGGCGCCATATACCGGTACGCCGTCGTCTCCTTCCGCCGGCGGTGGCGACCAGACGTGGCCGATCGAAATCTGGCCCAGCTTATAGCTGTGGGCGGCCGCGCCACTTGCGGCGAAAACCGCCAGAATGGCCCCCGAAGCCAGCGATCTGCCGATCCGCGGCCAAGGCTCGAACGCCGATGCCACGTTTGGCCAACCCCGTTCCCGGCGCTGAGATGGCCGCGCTTGCGTCGGACTATCTTCTCGGTGCGTCATTATCAAACTCCTGAGTTGAGGAGGTCGTCAGGCGTTCGTCCGTCTCGTCGGACCCCTTCGAAAGATTCCGTGCTGCTTCGATCTCCTGCGGTGACAGGTTCTTCTGCCGAAAGAAGGTATAAGACAGCGTCACTTCACGGAAATTCCGGGCATCCTTATCCTTCAGCATTTGCTCGTCGAGATACAAAACCAGAGGCATCCGCGCACTCTGACCCGGCCCCAGCTTCTCTTCCGTGAAACAGAAGCACTCGATTTTGAAGAAGAACGGAGCCGTCTGATACGGCGTGACGTTGAATGTGGCCCGTGCGACGACCGTTTCATCAGAAACATTTTTTGCGTAGTAATAGACCTTGGTGGGTACACCGAATTTTGTCTCTGTGCTTCGTTGCTCAGGGCGAAACTCCCAGGGAAGGTCCGGCGCGACATTTGCATCGAAAAACACTTTGACCGTCTCGTTGCTTGTCGCGGTCGGCATCGATCCATCGACCGATCGTTGGACCGTCCCGCCATAACCTGTCAGGTCGCAAAACATTCGGTAGAGGGTAGGTGAATATGCGACGAGACCTGTCATGGCGACCAATATTCCGGCGCTGGCCATCACGGGCCAGCGTTTGCGCGAGCGATGCTCCATGGGTCACGACCTCCTCTGATCCTCTTGACCGAGCAGGTTGTTTTATGATCAACGATCTGACAACGTGACATCAAGGCGCGGGCGCTCGATGCGCTGCCTCCTATCATTCTGGTATCGGCAAGCGTCAAAGAACCGCACCGGCTGAAGCTCGTGGGGCTGTTGAATAACGTTCTGGCGTGGAGGAAACTCACTTCGGATACAAAGAGAAGCAGACATAGCCATGCCGGAAGCACTGGAATGCCTTCCTCCCCAGGAGTCCCTGCTCCTTGCGCGCAAAAGACGGCGTATGAACTGGGTGCTGTGCGTGCTGTTGGTGACGTTCGTCGTTGCCGTGTACTGGATAAGTTTCAGTCACGTTCGGACTGAGACGAACGAAACTCAATCATCCTCCGAACTGGGTAACGGTCCAATCACCCACGCTTGAGTGGCCGACAGCCCCTATCGGTGAGAAGGTGGACCGACTTAGCGTTCAATTCGGTCCATTTCTCGATGATTTTTCGCTTGGCCTGCTTTACGTTAATCGTACCGATCGCCTACTTGGTACTGTCCTCGGTGTTCCGACTGGTGTGCGTCGGGCTCGGTCATAACAATCTTGAGATGCTATACGGCGGCACTGCGGTCTATCTGTTTACGCTGGCGGCCGCCGCGGAAGGCGCGTACTTCCTGCCTGAGGAAATCAGAAGCTCGTCCTCATTCACCAGGCTGACCCAGCGATTCAGGTCTTCTCCAGACTGGCGCTTAAGATAATAGATTTCCGTGTCCTTCCACAGGAGGACCTTCTGCTCCAGATTGTCCAGGATAAAGTCACCGAGATCCGTGACCACCGTCAGGACCGCGTGTCCTCCGCCCTTGGCATCACGGGCGACCGTCAACAAGAGAGCTCCCAAAGGATAGCCCATCTCGTTCAGGCGTTTGCGTTTCTCAAGGGCATAGTCCTCGCAATCCCCCACGGTTGTCGGGTATTCCCATCGCTCTTCGACGCCGAAGATCTCCATGTCGGTAAGCGGAGCGACCGCAGTGTTCACATCCGCGTTGATCGAGACGATCTCCCGCCATCTCGGCTTCGTAAGCTTGATCATCGAGCCTTCCGGTGACCGGGCACACTCGCTCCGGTAGCGCCTGCAATACTCGTAGTATCCGACCGGCATGGTGGTCGTCCCGAATGTAATCATATTGCTGGCTCGGGTGGGCTGTGTCGGATTGAAGTGAAAGGCATTGGCTGACGCCATGACGCATGACATCCCAAGCGCCAGGGCGCAAACAACAAAGCGCATCATTGAACCGTCTCCCCGTAGTGTTGGGAAACAGATACAGGATAAGCCTCAAAACGATGGAAAATCAGTGGGTTAAATTAAGGGAGAACTATCTGAAAATTTTATGCGCCGCTTCAATGTTTGATTCACCGATGGGGAACGCATACGCGATCAGTCAGTGGCGACGTCTCCCTGGCCGTGATGATGTAGCGTCAACTGATCGCGAGATTGGACGACATTGGCGGTAACCTCTAGTTCCCGGCCGCCTTCGAATACCAGTGTAAAGCGGCTGTCAGCCAACCTGTCAGTTCGGGGCAGGGGATCCTCCAGGAGCAAGCGAATGCCGCTAGGGCGCATCGTCAATTCGGCGTGTCCCGGCACAGGAACAATTCCTTCCACTGGCCCGGTGCTGGTCCGGCCCGAACTCATTTCGGTTCGCAAGATGGAGATCTTGCCGAATGCATCGCTTCGGATCGCCTCTAGGCTGATCTGCTGGTTGGTGCCATTCCAGATTGTGAGATAGCCTTCAGCGCCGTCGTCCTCGTTCTCTGCCACCAGGATCTCCGCGTGCTCGACCGTCAAAATCGGCGGTGGCTTGCCATGATCTTGTACACCGTCGGAAGCCTCCACCTGCGTGGCCACGACGAAGATTGCCAGCGCCGCCGTCAAAAGTGCTCTATTCACAAGCAATTGTCCCCTATCCAGTGCCTGCCCCTTGGTTGAGCACAATCTGGGCAAACCTGTGATCAATGCTGCCGGACAATGCGGCAATTGAACGCGTTTGCAGGGAGAAATCCTAAGCCATAATAACTATAGATACTGGAGGAACATATGCTGACGATTGGAGAACTGTCGCGGGCAACCGGCGTCAAAATTCCTACGATACGGTACTATGAACAGATGGGATTGATGGCTGCTGCCGAACGCTCCGGAGGCAACCAGCGGCGATATGAATCACATGATCGAGAGCGCCTGTCGTTTATCAAGCATGCTCGGGATCTGGGGTTCACAATCGAGGCCATCAGGGAGCTCCTGAAACTAAGCGCCCATCCCGACCGTCCTTGCGTGGATGCCGATGAAATCGCCGTCCGGCAGCTTCAGGCCGTTCGCAACAAGATCGCCAAGCTCCGTCTTCTCGAGAAGGAGCTTGATCGCATGACGTCCCGCAACCACGACGACCAGATCAAACACTGCTACGTCCTGCGGTCTCTCGCCAACCACGACATGTGCGTGAGCGAACACTAGTAGCGACCTCTGCGAAAATCCAAACGTCGGCTTCTCGCACGATCCCAGAAAGTTTTCTGAATTGCGGCGCGACGTCAGCCAGCGCCTCTTGCAAAAAGCGCTTTCCTAACTTTAAATGCAAATAAGTCGCAACTGCAAAACATGAGATCAATATGGCCGATCCGACGTCGGACGTCGCCAACGGCTGGAAGGGCAGGTCGAGTGCCCCTTCGATGTCCGATGTGCACCGGTCTGTGCCCGTGCAGGGCATGCACTCGTCCTGGCGCCGGGCCGCAGCCTTCATCGGTCCAGGCTATCTCGTCGCCGTCGGCTACATGGACCCCGGCAACTGGGCGACGTCGATCGCAGGCGGATCGCGCTTCGGATACACCCTGCTCGTGGTGGCCCTGATCTCAAACATCATGGCGATCATCCTCCAATCCCTTTGCGCGCGGCTCGCCATCGCGTCCGGTAGGGACCTGGCGCAGGCTTGCAAGGATGCGTATCCAAAGTTCGTGTCGCGTACCCTGTGGGTGCTGGCCGAGATCGCGATCATCGCGACCGACATCGCCGAGGTCATCGGAACGGCCATCGGCTTGAACCTGCTCTTTGGCATCCCGCTGGAAATTGGCGTCGTGATCACCGCGCTTGACGTTTTCCTCATTCTCTATCTGCAAAGGCTTGGCTTCCGCTGGGTCGAAGCTCTGGTGATCGCGCTGCTTGCCGTAATTGCCGTCTGCTTCGTGCTTCAGATTCTTCTGGCGGATCCAAACTGGGGCGACGTCATCCGCGGGTTCGCCCCGACCACCGAGATCGTCACCAATCCTGAATTGCTCTACCTCGCTCTCGGCATCCTCGGCGCGACGGTGATGCCGCATAACCTCTATCTCCACTGCGGGATCGTCCAGACGAGGAATTATGGCGACAGCCTGCCGGAAAAGCGCGAAGCGCTGAAGTTCGCCACGATCGACTCCACGGTCGCACTGATGTTTGCGCTCTGCGTGAATGCGTCGATCCTCATCCTTGCCGCCGCCACGTTCAACACGACCGGGAGGACGGAAATCGCCGAATTGGGCCAGGCCCACAGCTTGCTGGCACCGATGCTCGGTGCGGCCATCGCGCCGACCTTGTTCGGAATCGCGCTCCTGTGCTGTGGCATAAACTCGACGGTGACGGCGACCCTGGCGGGACAGATCGTCATGGAAGGATTCCTCGATATCAAGCTGCCACCCTGGCTTCGCCGGCTCATCACGCGGGCGATCGCCATCATCCCGGCCGCGGCGATCACAATCTGGTACGGAGAGAGCGGCACCGCCCAGCTCCTGATCTTGACTCAGGTGATCCTCAGCCTTCAGCTGTCATTCGCCGTCTTTCCATTGGTGATGTTCACGGCCGACCGGAAAAAGATGGGTGAACTGGTGGCGCCCCGTGCGCTGGTCGCCGTCGCCTTCTTCATCGCCTTTGCCATCGCTGCCCTGAACGTCAAACTGCTCTTTGACTTTCTTGCGTCCACGGCCTGATCCCGGCGCCCTCACGCCTCTGTGTCGTCCTCGAACCGGCAGAAGTAGGTCACCCGATCGGCGGCGCCGTTGGATGAAGGAACGTTACGCAGAATGACCTTGACGACCGAGCTGCTCGCGGGCGCGACTATATTCCCGGCAATCGTCACCGTCGGATGGTCATCCGGGATGAGCTCGAAGGCTGTCTCGTCCCCGCGGGTCTGGCCGAAACGGACCGTCCCTGTATCGTAGTCGCCCTCCGCGGCATAGGTCGTCTCCATCCTCCTTTGATCCAGGAACAGATAGTATTCCATGTCCGAACCGAACGGCACTCGGCCCCAAAGCAATGCGTCGGCCTTCTCACGGGACGGCCTGATGCGCCGCACGAGCGCATCACAGTCCGCGGAGGAAGGTACTGCTCCTTGCTCTGGAAACCACAGGAACACTCCCGTCGGCGCCTTTGCCAAAGCCGGTAAAACGCCGGCAAGCGATGCCGCAAGCAAAACGGCGATTGTCTGCCTTAGCCGCATGCTCGCCTTCCGATCCGCGCGTCTTGATGCATCCGCTCACCGTACCTGAAGTTGGGATCGATGGCCTGTCCTATGGAAGTGTGAGCCTCGCAATGACTGGAAGGTGATTTGAGCCAAATTTTGGCCCCATCGCCAAGCTGTCCAATCCCACCGCCGGCGACAGCACGATGCGATCGATTGGTGTCCCGAGCTGCGTCCACGATCCGAACCTTATGCTGAATCGGGTCGGCAGGGGCCACCATCGGGATTCAGTCGTCCTGTAACCCGTGGAGGACAACAGGTTTTTGAAGAAGGGAGACCACGAGGCGGTGTTCCAGTCTCCCGCGACGACAACGGGGGTGTCGTGCCGTTCCGACCTGAGCGCCTGTGCAAGATCACGCAGATAGGCCGACCGCTCGCGCCACATGCGTGGACTTCTCGGCGTCTGCGGATGAACCGCATAGACGATGAGGGTCCGGCCTCCCACAAGCAGTTCATAGCGGACGGCAAACCTACCGCCCGTGTCGGCACTCTCAGGAGAAACGGTTCTCTCGGTCAGGATCGGAAATCGGCTGAATAGCTTCATGTCCGTGTTGGCGTGCAGGTCGCGACTGCTTTCGAATGGCCAGACGCCGCTGGCCGCCAACGCGTCCTGCCATCGCGGCGTCATCTCCTGAAGCACCAGGATGTCGGCGGCCGAGACTAATGGGAGTGAGAGAAAGTCCGCCGGATCGGGGTTATCGACATAGACATTGGCGGTCACTACGGTCAACGGCGCACCGATTTGTGCACTAGCAGGCGGTGGCAAAAAAAGAATGGGAACAAACCGCTTAGCAGCGCTAGTGTCCCGAAAAGTGCCGCGACGACGTGGCGGAAGGCTAGGCTAAGAACAAACAGGCAGGTCGCGAGGAACAGTAGATGCGGGCGCAGGAAGTTTGCCAGATCAGCAATCCACATGGTTGTCGCGAGAGCCATCGATACCAACGATGCTGCGGAAAACCCCGTGCACAGGACTGCCATCGCGACGATACCCGCCGTATGAAGCTTACTTTTTGAAAGCGTATCTAGCATTCTGCAGCCGCAAGACGGTCGGGACGATGAAGGAATAGTTCCTCTTCCTCGCTCTTGCCAGTGAGTCAAACTAACGCGGTGTCCTACGCCAGATCGCGCTTGAACCTCTAGCACCTTGAGATTGTATGCTGAGCTGGAGCGAGACCTATCGACCGGCTGGGACAAGAAACCCGGACACGTCGCTCACCCTGTGCTCAACAGCGATCGGAGAGTGACCTGAGTGTCAGTGGACGTTTTGAACGGTCATATCCTGGTGGTTGACGACCATCAGGACATTCGAGACCTGGTCGCCGGGCTGCTTGCCAAAGAAGGATACCGTGTTAGCGCTGCCGCGGATGGACGACAAATGCGTCGGCAGCTCATCGAAAGCAGTGTCGACCTTGTCGTTCTCGATCTCATGTTGCCAGGAGAGGACGGGCTCACCCTTTGTCGCGATCTCAGAGCCACGACTAACATTCCGGTTGTCATGCTAACCGCGAAAGGTGAAGAATTTGATCGCGTCCTCGGTCTCGAGATGGGTGCTGACGACTATCTGACAAAGCCTTTTGGCGGCAGGGAACTCGTGGCCAGGATCCGCGCGGTCCTCAGAAGGACACGATCCGTTCCCGCAGGAGCTCGAGGTCAAACCGCGTGCGTGTGGCGGTTCGATCGCTGGACATTCGATACGGCGACGCGCTCTCTCAAATCGACAAACGACGCGCTGCTTTCCTTGAGCACCGCCGAGTTTAACCTGCTGAAAGTATTCGTTGAGCGGCCGCAGATCGTGCTCACGCGAGATCAACTCCTCGATTTGACCCGGGGCCGTGAGTCCGAATTCATTGATCGCAGCATCGACACCCGGATCAGCAGGTTGCGGCGGAAGATCGAGGAGGATCCCCAAGACCCACAAATCCTCAAGACCGTGTGGGGCGACGGCTATGTTTTTGCAGCCGAGGTATCGCGTGGATGATCGGTTTGCTCCCGAAAAGCCTGAGCGGCCGGACAGTTGTCATTCTCGTGACGGGCCTTATCGCGACGCATATCGTCACCCTCCTCGTGCTGTCAGAAGATAGAGTTGAATCGTTGACGCGCACTGAAGAGCAACACATCGCCCAGCATATTGCGTCCATTGCGAATATTGTTTCAGACGTTCCAAGCGAGTGGAGGGATCGGATTGTTCGTTCCTCTGATGGCCACCTGTTCAACGTCAGAATAACTGAGGACGGCACCAACAGCACGCTTCAACCTATTGGCAGAAGCAGCAGCACACTGGCCGATCTGTTGTTGCGACAGGTTCGACCGGGCACGGACGAACCGATATCAGTGGACATAAGTGACGCTAACCCCGGCAATACGCCGCTTGCGCCAGATAGCTGGCGCCGGTGGCTGGGTTCGCGGCTCAGTCGTCTCGCCTATGGGCACGACCGCGACCAGGCTGTCCTGGTGTCGGTTCCGCTGTCAGAGGGCCAAAGGCTCAATTTCTCGACATCGATGCCGCTCGCTTCGGCGCCTGGATGGGAGCGACAGCTGGCGGTCACCGGGGCCTTTTTGATCATCGTGTTGGCGCTTTCGCTGTGGGCCATCAGGAAGATGTCGAGCCCACTTGCTTTGTTTGCGCACGCCGCCACCACGTTCGCTCGGAATGTCTATGCTCCGTCCTTGCCCGAGACAGGTCCGAGTGAAGTCCGGGAAGCCGCCCGGGCGTTCAACAACATGCAGAAGCGGGTCCTGCAGACGATCGAAGGGCGTGCCCAAATGCTGGGGGCAATCTCCCACGATTTGCGTACACCTCTAACGACAATTCGTCTTCGGGCGGAGAGTTTGGACGATTCCGAGGTCCGGCATCGCATCCTCGCGGCTATCGAGGAGATGGACGCGATGCTTGCCTCCACGCTGGCTTTTGCCAGGGAGGGCACCGCGCAGGAGGAACTGCAGGCAACGGATATCGGATCCCTGTTGGAGGCGATCTGCAGCGATTTGTCGGACATCGGGCACGACGTCAGCTTTGTGCCTTGCGGCACAATCGTCGCTGCATGCCGCCCACTGGCTTTGAAGCGAGCGTTGTCCAATCTCATCGACAACGCGGTCAAATATGGGGAGCGCGCTCAGGTGGTTGCCAAGGTCCGGGAAGGGATGATCGACATCAGCATCACCGATCAAGGTCCCGGAGTCCCGGATGAAGAGTTGGAGCGCATATTCCAACCGTTCTACCGCATTGAAAGCTCAAGGAACCGCAACACCGGTGGCGCGGGCCTCGGACTGGCCATCGCCCAGATGGCTCTGGACATGCACGGCGGATCTATCCAACTGGAAAACCGCGGCGAAGCCGGCGGTCTTTGCGTACGGGTCCTGATGCCAGTAGGGACAAACGTCGCCAATCGCGGGGCCGCCCCAAGGCATTGATCTCGCCAGCCACGCAAGTAGCCGGCTTCAATGCGCTGTGACGTTGCCCCCTAGCGTGCCCTCGGTTTGAACTGGACTCCGTCGAAAGGAGACGGAGATGAAGAGAAGCCGGTTCACGGAAGACCAGATCATTGGCGTGCTGAAGGAGCACCAGGCGGGGATCCCGACGGCGGAGTTGTGCCGCAAGCACGGGATATCGGACGCGACGTTCTACAACTGGCGTAGCCGCTATGGCGGGATGGAGGTCTCGGACGCGCGACGGCTGAAGAGCCTTGAGGACGAGAACCGCAGGCTGAAGAAGCTGCTGGCGGAATCGATGCTGGATGTCGCGACGCTGAAGGAAGCGCTGGGAAAGTTCTGACGCCCAGGACAAGGAAGCGCTTCGTGACCTGGGCGATCGAAGAGAAGTGCTACTCGCAGCGGCGCGCCTGCGGTCTGGTCGGGCTTGATCCGAAGACCTTCCGCTATGCGTCGCGGCGTGCGGACGACACTGCCGTTCGGGTGCGGCTGAAGGAATTGGCGCTTGAGCGGCGGCGGTTTGGATATCGTCGGCTGCACATCCTGCTGCGGCGGGAAGGGATCGAGCTGAACCACAAGAAGCTGTTCCGGCTCTATCGCGAGGAGCGGCTGACGGTGAAGAAGCGCGGCGGCCGCAAGCGGGCGCTGGGCACGCGGGCGCCGATGATGCTGCCGCAGGGGCCGAACCAGCGGTGGAGCCTGGACTTCGTCTCCGACATGCTGGCCGATGGCAGGCGCTTCCGCGTCCTGGTGGTGGTCGACAACTTCACCCGCGAGTGCCTGGCGCTCGTGGTCGACACGTCGCTGTCGGGCATGCGGGTGGCGCGGGAACTAGACGCGATTGCCGAGGCGCGCGGCAGGCCGCTGATGATCGTGTCCGACAACGGCACCGATCTGACGTCGCGCGCGATCCTGCAGTGGCAGGAGGACAACCGCGTCGAGTGGCACTACATCGCGCCCGGCAAGCCTACCCAGAACGGCTTTGTCGAGAGCCTGAACGGCCGCTTCCGCGACGAATGCCTCAACGAGCACCTGTTCCGTGGCATGGCAGCAGCACGTCGCACCATCGAAGAATGGAGGATCGACTACAACGAGCATCGGCCGCACACGAGCCTGCGTGGCCTCACACCGAACGAGTTTGCAACCCGGTCCAGATCGGACCACAAGGAGAACAGAGTCCAGTTATGAACGAGGGCTGATCGGGGGCAACGTCAGCTGGTGACCAACGGACCGGAATGATCGCTTCCGCGTCAACCGACGGGCGGTGCTTCAGAAAGTGTTGCAGAATGTGTCAGAGTCCTGTCCTGACAAATTCCGTCATGACCGGGCGAGGTTGCGACGAACTCCTGTAAATTCTGTCGTGTATGTGCGGCGCAGCACTGTGGTTCTCCGTTCGGTTGTGAACAGGGGGAGATGTCATCAGCCGTTCTCCGACGCCGTTGACCCAGCCCCCTTTGTCTCGCCGTTTCTCCCGAAGGAGTGGTCGCGGCCGCCGAACCTGTTACCATTTCGCGAGAGTCGACCGACGATGGATCGTAAAGAGCGCACCGTATTCGTTACGATCCTCATCAACGGACTCCTGATCCTTTTCAAGTTCTGGTTATCAGCAGCTTCCGGAAGCCTGGCGCTCCGGTCCAGCGCCATTCATTCCCTCGCGGATCTCGCGATCGGCGTGTTCGTTCTGATAGGTCTGTTCCTGAGCCGTTCGAATCTGGCGGCAGCCGCGCAACACGGGGCTCGCGCCGTGGAAAATTGGGTGGCGCTCCTTGTTTCGGTGGCGATCTTCTATGTCGGGCTGGACATTGTCGGGGAGGTCCTTGCAGGCGACCCTCCCGATTTGAGGAACCTTGGGCCTATCACCCTGGCCTCTCTCGTTACCGTCGTGGTTGCCTACGTTATTGCCCGCTACAAGCTCTATGTGGGCCGCCAGACAGATTCCCCGGCATTGATTGCCAGCGGCTACCACTCTCAAGTCGACATATATGCGTCGATTGTCGTTGTCGCAGGCTTGGGAGGCGCCGCTCTCGGCCTGGAGAACCTAGACACGGCGGCAGCGGCCATCGTCGTCGTCATGATTTTTCTCTCTGGATTCGAGATCGCCGCTGCTGCGATCACTGCGCTGCGGCGTCGTGAGCAGCTGCACGTGGAAGCCGAGGACGCACACGGTCACCTCCATAGCCGCGGCTGGTTGCGCATTTATGCTCCTATCGCATCACTCGCCTTGATAGCTCTCTATTTCTTGACCGGCATCTACACGGTCCAGCCTGGGGAAGTGGCGGTGGTGAGGCGCTTTGGAAAGGTGATCGAAGAGGCCGGGCCTGGAATGCACTATCGCTGGCCAAGCCCGATCGAGACCGTCGACGTGGTTGCGCTCGATCTGGTGAGACGAATCGAGACCGGCCCTCTCCAGATGCTGACGGGCGACGAGAACCTCATCTCTGTCCGGGCGAGCGTTCAGTTCTCAGTCGGCGACGCTTCGGCATTCGTTCTCAATGTATCCGCGCCGGACGACCTCGTCCTGCAAGCCGGCGTGGGAGCCCTGCGCCAGAGCGTTGGTGAGGACGCGGTTGACGCTGTCCTCACGGTCGACAAGACCGCCATACAGGAAAAAGCCGTGAAGGCTACCCAGGCATCGCTCGACCGGAATGCTGCGGGGATCCGGGTCGTCGGCGTGCAATTGCTCGAGAGCGCGCCGCCCCCCGAAGTGGCTGATGCATTTCGCGACGTCGCGAGCGCGCGGGAAGATCGCAACACCTTCGTCAACGAGGCGCTCGCCTACCGCAACGAGGTTCTGCCGACCGCGCGCGGCGACGCCGACACCGCGCGGCAGGCTGCGCGAGCCTATGCAGCTGAAAAGCTCGCCACATCCGCGGGAGATGCCGCGAATTTCGAATCGCGGCGACAAGCCTACGCGGCGGCACCGGATATCACCCGCCAGCGCCTCTACCTCGAGGCCGTGGAGAAATCGCTGGCGGGCGCCAAGAAATTCGTGATGGACCCGACGATCATCCCGCAATCGACGGATCTTTGGATAACACAACCGGGCAAGCCTCAACTGCTGCCCCCAATGCAATAGGGTCGGGCGAGGACGATTACGAAATGAAACCAGTTCGAATTGCCGCTCTTGGCGTCTTGGGCCTTGGCTTCCTGGCAGCAACATTGACCCTCTATCAGGTCGACACCACAGAGTACGCGATCGTGACGCAGTTTGGGCGTCCCGTCCGCGTGCTCAGTGACCCTGGTCTCTATATCAAAGCGCCCGACCCCATCCAAAGCGTTCTAAAAATCAGCCGGCAGATTCAAGTCTACAACCTACCAAAAACGGAATTTCTGAGTAGCGACAAGAAGAACATTATGGTGGAGGCCTATGCCACCTGGCAAGTAACGGACGCGCTGGCGTTTCTGAAGAACGTCAACAACCTACGCGGCGCCAGCACACAGCTCAACGACATTATCAAAGCTGAGCTCGGAGCGGCATTAGGACAGGTTGAGCTCGGAAATCTCGTCACAGTCGATACCTCACAGGCGAGCCTTCTAGACACCTTGAACGCCGTGAAGGAGAGGGCTGCAGCGCGCACGGGCGCCTATGGCTTCACGGTTACAGATGTCCAGCTCAAAGAGCTCACGTTCCCGGAAGCCAACCTCACAAGCGTCTTCCAGCGCATGCGCTCGGAGCGCGAGGCGATCGCGCGCCAGTTTCGCTCGGAAGGCGCGGAAGAAGCAGCCCGCATACGAGCGGAAGCCGATACAGAGAAGGCGAAGATTCTCGCAACCGCGAGCCGCGAATCCGCCGAGATCCGCGGGACGGCCGATGCGGAGGCGATTGCGATCTACGCGGGCTCCTTCGGCAGGGACAAGGATTTTTACCGCTTCACCAGAACGCTTGAGGCCTACGACAAGTTCATCGATGAAGGCACGACGTTGATTTTGCCCGCCGATTCCGAACTTCTTCAGTATCTAGATCCACGAAACGCTCTGAAACTTCCTCCATCATCGACCGCGACTGCCGGATCGCCAAACGTAACCGTGGATTCGGAGCGCGATAGATGATGGACGAGGATGTGGCAGAAACATCAAGATCGCCGTCGACGGCGGACGATGGCAGCGGAAAAATTGCCCGCGATGTTGCAATCAAATCGAAGCTCCTAGTTCGCGCCATTGTGGAGGGCGGGCGGTTCGCATTTGCAGACTTTAAGGTCGCTCTCGGCCACCTAAGGCCCGTCCCTTTGCTTGTGGGTGCGGTGATCCTGATCGCTATCGGCTATGCTTTGACCGGTATCTATTCGGTTGCACCTGGAGAAGCCGCGGTCGTGCGCCGCTTTGGCGCGATTGTGCAACCCAGTGTTGAACCAGGACTCCACTATCGGCTACCTTGGCCGATCGATCGCGTGGATATCGTCGATGTTACCAATGTGCGACGTGAGCAAGTAGGCATAAGCGCTCCCGAGGAAGAGCACATACATCCTGAACCTCCGGCGAAACTTCAGGCGCTCTCCGGCGATACCAACGTTGTCGATGTAGAAGTTATCGTGCAGTATCAGGTGCGCGAGCCAGCCAACTACATACTGAACGTCGAATACGCTCCATATCGCATCGTCCGAGACGCACTCCGGGCATCGGTCACCAGGCTGGTAACACGTCTGCCGGTTGATGCATTGCTAACCAGCGGACGGCAATCCTTGCAACAAGCCATTCGCGAGGAGACGCAATCGCGTCTGGATCAGTATCGGACCGGCCTCGTTATCGTCGGCGTTGACCTGCAGAAAGCGTTCCCTCCTGCCAACGTCGCGGATGCCTTCACAGCCGTCAATACCGCGCGCGAGGAAAAGGCCCGTCTGATCAATGAGGCACGAGGATATGCGAACAGCCTCGTCCCGGAAGCCAGGGGTCAGGCACAGCAGCTGAAGGCGCAGGCTGCCGCTTACCGATCTGCCATTCTGGCGCGCGCAAGCGGAACGGCACGCGCGTTCGATCTTCTTTGGGACGAGTACCGAAAGAACGCGGAAGCCTACGGCGAAGATGTGACGCGATATCGGATGTATCTTGAGACCATCGAGAAGATCATGCCTAGAGTGCAGGTTTATGCTCTGGATACCGCAAGAGGCGGCAGCTTCAACCTGAGACTTTATGGCGCTCAGAATGGCGCACCAACAAACGGTGAGGCAGCGCGCTAGCCATGGCGGATGGTTGGCGTCAGATCTGGTCCGATTTTCGCGATAGCCTCAGAGGAAAGCCATCGAATCCGGACAGCGATCGCACGGTCGAAACTCCAGAGTCGGCTGACAGCCGGGCTGCTACCATCGCACCCGGTCCACCAATTGCCACTGCCTCTCCAGAACCTCCTGCCTCCGAGTCGGCTGCAGCGAATTCGAATCCCGATGGCTCGGAGCAGCTCACCCGCCAGTTCACGGAAAGCGCACCGTCGGAGACAGAACCGACGGCTGACTCAGATCAGGCTCAGCCGGCGACAGCACGGCGACCGACATTGAGCCAGTATGTGGCGAGCATTTTCGCGATCACGACCATCCCCGCCGCGCTCGTCTTCTTCTCGTCGGACTATTTCGCCGACATGGCGCTCCCATCTCCGCCAGCTCCCAACGTAGTCGCGACATTCGAGGGGGACAGATAACCCTTGAAGACATCGAAGCTCACCTGAAGATGCTCTTGTCGCCCACTGGCAGCAGCCCTGGTTCCATGTCGCAAGAAATGCTTCTGGAGACGGTCGAAGACCTCGTATCCGATCAACTAATTCTCCGATGGGCAGCTAATCGCAAGCCGGAAGCCGACGAGAGCTTCCAACATGCTATCAAACACATAAATGAAAATCTCAATCTCGAATCCTTCGCGGACCAGCTTCATACCGAGCGCATCTCAATCTCTGAGAGCAGCATGCGTGAATACTACGATAAGAACAAAGCACGCTATGAAGGACGCAGCTTTACCGAGGTGCGCGATGAGATACGGCGGACCCTGGTTGCCGAGCAGGAACCCGCTTTTGTCGAAGACTATTTAGAGAAGCTGCGAACGAGCGCATCGATCACTCGCAGTTTCGATCTCCTGGATGTACCTGCTCCGAGCCAGGAGGAGCTTGAGACCTACTACCGACAGAACATCGACCAGTTCAGATTGCCACGCCGCGCCATCGTTGATGAACTGGAGTTTAGCGTATCAGAATTCGGCCCGAAGGCCCAACAGGAGGCGGCCAGTGCCTTGCTGGGCATCCAAGGCGGTGCAACATTCCAGGCGACATCAGAGCGATTCCCTAAGGTGCGTTTTTCATCCCGGGCGGAGGTGCCCGAAGGCAGCAAAAGCCCCGATTGGGACAGAAACGTCTTCGCACTGGTCACCGGGGAGCTGGCGAGCGTGTTTCAGGCAGGCGGATCGTATTACGTCGTCCGCCTTCAGGAAGTTATGCCCGCAGGCGCAAAGAGCTTCGCGGAAGTGAGTCCGACTATCATGACAGCGTTAAGCGCGCAAAAGGAACAGCGATGGTTCGCGGATAACGGCGAAAAGACGCTCTTCACGATCAAGGGACAGCGCTACAGCCTTCGCGATTTCTACAAGGAATACGAGGAAGCGTCGCTTCGCGACCAATTCGAAGGAGCAGAGGGCCTCAAACGTTTGGCAAACGCTCTAATTGATCGCATGCTCCTGGTATCGGACACTTATGACAGGTTGCTCGACGTCGAAAACAAACCCCTTGCCGACGAAACGCGACTTCGTCTGCTGCGGCAAATGATGGAGCAAGAGGAGGTGGACGACCGGATCGAAGTCAGCGACGAGCAAGTTCAAGCATTCTACTCCGACAATCGCGATCGCCTAGTGAGTCCTCCGAAGTCCAGAATCCGTTATGTTCGTATCGGTCTTGGCTCGAGCGAGGCCGACGCGAACCGCGCACGCGAACGTGCAGAAGAAGCCTATCGGAAGCTGACTGGAGCTGTCCCGGCGTCGGACTTTGCCTCGGTGGCGCAAGAGTATTCCGAGGATGTCGAGACGGCTTCAAAGGGCGGCGAGTTCCCTGATTGGATCGGCGAAAGCGGGGAGCCGCTAAGCGAACTGATGAGCCACCCATTCCATGAAGCGATACAAGGCATGGAACCGGGAAAAGTTGGCAAACCTTTCGAGTTGGGAGGCAGCATCTACATCGTGGAAGTGACGGAACGAACTTCACCTCAGCAGTTAGCACTTGACGAGGCAAAACCCTTTATCGAGGAGTACCTGACCAACCAGCAGCATCGCTCTATGGCCGAAGAATTGCAGAGGCGGCAACTGGAAGAAGCCAAGGTGCAATTGTATCCGCAGGTTCTGGAGGAATATCTCACCCGCACGGCCTCGCGCGACCAACCGACATCGCCGTAGCGAAGAATCTCTCAAAGCCCCTTGACCCTCTAGCTGCTATAGGTCCTATGGATTAGTCCCTGCGAGACAGGAGACATCGAGATGACCGCTGCAGCACGCCGCACCCGCTTTCGGGTTGAAGGCATGGATTGCGCAAGTTGCGCCGCCAAGATCGACAAAGCGGTCCGACGAATACCGGATGTCACAGATGTGAACGTGTCTGTTGTTGCTGGCACCATGAGCGTTGAGCACGGAGACAAGCTCGATCTCGACACACTGGCCCAAAAGGTCAATCGGCTAGGCTACAAGACCACACGCCTTGGTGCGGTGAAGAAGTCGACGGCCGCTGAGCCGGCCCCCGGTCAAGACCGAAAGTCCGACCATTCGGACCATGGCCACGATCACGCCGATCACGACCATTCGGATCATGATCATGCCGGCCATGCGCACGGGCCAGGCTGCAAGCACGATCATGCCGGGCATGACCACGATCACGCCGGTCACGACCATTCCGATCATGACCATGCCGGGCATGTTCATGGACCCGATTGCAAGCACGATCATGCTGATCGCGATCACGCGGAGCACGGTCATTCAGGACAAGATCGCCCTGCGGCTGGTCACATCGAGCAGGCTGCGCCGGCTGGCGCGCAACAGACCCGCTTTCGCGTCGCCGGCATGGATTGCGCGAGCTGTGCGGCAAAAATCGACACGGCAGTGCGCCGTATGCCGGATGTCACTGATGTGAAGGTATCAGTTGTTGCTGGCACCATGACCGTCACGCACGGGAGCAAGGCTGACCTCGACGAACTTGCCCGCAAGGTCACCAGCCTTGGCTACAAAGCCGCGCCGATGGCCCCTGCGGGACAAAAGCCGGCGACCGCCCCCGCAAACCATGTCCATGGGCCGGATGGTAGGCATGACCAGACACTGACAGGAAGCGGGATCGCTGCCGAGGCGCCTGATGCCCTGGAAGGCATGCACGGCCACGATCACGGGCCGCAGGACGGACCCTGGTGGAAAACATCTAAAGCGCAATTGACGATCATCTGCGGCATCGCGCTGGCCGTCGCCTTTGGGCTTTCGCAGGTTCTTCCGCAGACCCAGCCGTGGGGCTTCATCGTTGCAATGGCCGTCGGGCTCATACCAATTGCGCGACGCGCCTTGCTCGGTGCTGCAAACGGTAGCCCGTTCACAATCGAGACGTTGATGACGGTCGCGGCAGTGGGAGCCGTCATCATCAATGCGGCCGAAGAGGCCGCCGTCGTCGTCTTCCTGTTTCTTGTCGGTGAACTCCTTGAAGGGATAGCGACAGGCCGGGCTCGCGCGTCGATACGGGCGCTCGCAACACTGATGCCCAAGACTGCGCTCCTCGAGCGCGACGGTGCCACGCAGACGGTTCCCGCTGAAAGCCTGACGGTAGATGCTGTGGTGCTCGTTCGGCCCGGCGACCGTGTGCCCGCCGACGGCGTCGTGCTCTCCGGCGAAAGCGCGGTCGACGAGGCGCCGGTGACCGGCGAGTCGGTACCGAAGCGCAAGGAGCAGGGCGACAATGTCTTCGCCGGCACTGTGAACCAGGAAGGCGTGCTCAGGGTGCGTGTAACGGCAGCAGCGGCCGACAACACCATTTCCCGCATCATCGCATTGGTCGAGGAGGCCCAGGAGTCCAAGGCGCCGACCGAACGTTTTATCGATCGCTTCTCGAAATATTATACCCCGGGCGTAATGGTGGTGGCTGCACTGATAGCGATTTTGCCGCCGCTGCTGGCCGGCGCGGAATGGAACACCTGGATCTATCGTGGACTCGCAGTTCTCCTGATCGGATGCCCCTGCGCGCTGGTCATCTCCACGCCTGCGGCGATCGCCGCGGCGCTATCCGCCGGCGCGCGCCGTGGTCTCCTGATGAAGGGCGGAGCGGTGCTGGAGAATCTGGGCAAAGTCAACTACGTCGCGCTCGACAAAACGGGGACGCTTACCGAAGGCAAGCCGAAGGTCACCGACATCATCGGTGTGGCACGCGACGAGCGCGAGGTATTGAGGCTCGCAGCGGCCCTTGAGGCCGGATCGAGCCATCCGCTGGCTGTTGCCATCCTGGCAAGGGCGGAGGCTGACAAGGTTCCTGTCGTCGCCGCCACCGATGCCGGCGCCGTTGGCGGCAAGGGTGTGGTAGGGACAGTGGATGCGGTGAAGCTCTTTCTGGCTTCACCGCGCGCCGCGGCCGAAAAGGTCAAATTGGACCAGGGGCTGCTATCGCAAATCGCTGCGCTGAACGACGAAGGCAAGACCGTTTCGGTGCTGCTTGCCGGAACGGAGGTGGCAGGCCTCTTCGCAATACGCGACGAACCGCGAGAGGACGCCAAGACCGGTATAGCCGCACTACACGATCTTGGAGCCGAAACCGTTATGCTGACGGGCGACAATGAACGGACGGCGAAAGCCATAGCCTCATCTCTCGGCATGGAAGCACGCGCAGAACTGATGCCGCAGGACAAACAGAAGATCGTCGGCGAGATGCGCGCGAAGGGCAAGTTCGTGGCCAAGGTCGGTGACGGCATCAACGACGCTCCGGCGCTCGCAGCTGCTGACATCGGCATCGCCATGGGCAGCGGCACGGACGTTGCTCTGGAAACAGCCGATGCGGCCGTCTTGCATGGCCGTGTCAAGGACGTCGCCAATATGGTGGTGTTGTCGCGCCTCACCATGCGTAACATCCTCCAGAATATCACCCTCTCGCTTGGCCTAAAGGCTGTGTTCCTCGTAACCACGGTTCTCGGCGTGACCGGGCTGTGGCCCGCCATTCTTGCCGATACCGGCGCGACGGTATTGGTCACCGCCAATGCCATGCGCCTGCTCGCCTGGAAGGGGCTTCGTGAAACATGATGGCAGGCCTATGCGGCGAAGTGCGTAGTGGTCCCTATGACACGAAAGGGCGAGAAAGCCGCGAAGGAACAATAGTTGGAGGAAACCCATTGTCTTCCGGGTTCAAGCTGACAGTGAAGCTCATTTGCATGTTGGCCGCGATGCTGCTTTCTACATCAGCTTTTGCACACCAATTCTCGCAAGGTGATATCAAGATTGGCCATCCGTGGTCACGGGTCACGCCGTCCGCTGCCCCGGTCGCCGGAGCCTATCTGACGGTGACAAATTCAGGGTCACAGCCCGACAGACTGACCGGCGGTTCGACTCCGATAGCTGATCGGATCGAAGTCCATCAGATGACCATGGATGACGGCATAGCCCGCATGCGTCCACTTCCCGATGGAGTCGAGATCGCTGCAGGAGCCTCGGTCGAGTTGGCGCCAGGCGGCATCCACCTTATGCTCATCAAACCCAACCAGCAGCTGATCGAAGGGAGCAGCTTCAAGGCGACGTTGGAGTTCGCCCGGGCCGGGACCGTAGAGATCGAGTTTGTCGTGCAGAGAAACCCCACGGTTGAAACGGGCAGCGGCAATGAGCACGGCGGTCATACGCCGTGAGCGGACTGCGGGCCTTCCGGCTCATAGTGTGGGCCGCCATCGTGTTGCTCGGCATGTTCGTGATCGTGTCGACGCAACTATCCGGTGGCAGTCCGACGGTCGAGACTTCAAGTGGCACCGCGAAAGTCGGTGGGCCTTTCTCCTTGGTGTCGCATACCGGCGAACGCGTCGACAATCAGTCGCTGGCCGGTCGACCCTATCTGGTCTTCTTCGGATTCACCTACTGTCCCGACATTTGTCCGACGACGCTGTTCGAGCTAACGGACCTGATGACGGAGCTGGGACCTGTAGCTGACGATTTCGAGGTTCTATTCATCACGGTCGATCCGGAGCGCGATACCCAAGAAGCCCTGGCAAGTTACATGACATCGTTCGACAGCCGGATCCTGGCGCTTCGCGGTACGGCTGCCGAGACAGATGCCGCGCTCAAGGCTTTTTCCGCCTACGCGAAAAAGGTCCCTTTGGAGGCTGGCGAGTACACGATGGATCACACTGCCGGTGTGTTCCTCATGAAATCTGATGGCAGCTTTGGCGGTATGATGGATATGCACGAGCCACGCGAGACGCGGTTGGAAAAGCTTCGTCGCATAGCAAGAGATCAAGTCACGGGTTCTTGATGGATGTTGAACAAATTGTCCAACGACGTGGTGGAGGAGCGCAATGGCTTATGGCTATTGTTCGCTTGGATGATCGCGGTAGCAGCAACGCTCACCGCCTTGTTCATTGGAGAGATCGTTGGGCAGACACCATGCAATCTCTGCTGGTTCCAGAGGATATTTATGTTTCCTCTCGCGATTATCTTGGGAATCGCGGCATTTCGGTCTGATTCCAGCATCAAATTCTATGCATTGCCACTCGTTGGATTAGGCGCGGCGATCGCGTTTTTCCACACGTTGATCTATTTCGGCCTCGTCGAAGAGGCGATAGTCCCATGCACGCGCTCCGGGACATCTTGCGCTGGGGAAGCTATGACCATTCTCGGCAGCGTCCCCTTACCGCTGGCCTCGCTGATTGCCTTTGCGGCAATAGGCGGGCTCCTCTCCCTGTGTCGCCCAGGAGTTTACCGATGAATCGTCGACAATTGATAGTCGTCTCCGCCGCTATCGCCTCTGCCGTCATCTTTGGAGGTTCAGCACTCTACTACAATCGCGGCGGTGGTAGCGGTACCCCGGTGGTCGCGGAGGACAGCAACAGTCTCATCAGAGAGCACTCGCCAGTGATCGGACCGACAACCGCCCCGGTAACGATCGTGGAGTTCTTCGATCCGTCATGCGAAGCCTGCCGTGCCTTCTATCCCATCGTAAAGAACATCCTTGCACAATATCCTCAGGATGTCCGACTCGTCCTACGATACGCCGCATTCCACGACGGTTCGGACCAGGCAGTAGGAATCCTTGAAGCCGCACGAAAGCAGAATCTCTTCGAACCAGTCTTGGAAGCTCTCCTGGCCGCACAGCCGGAATGGGCCCCCCATAGCGGGCCGGTCATTGACAAGGCATGGCAGGCCGCAGCCGCCGCCGGGTTGGACCTTGAGCGCGCGCGGCAAGACGCCTCTTCGAACGAGGTCACCGCGGTGCTCGATCAGGAATCGAAGGACATCGATACGTGGCGCGTTGACCAGACCCCAACGTTCTTCGTCAACGGCAAGAGCATGCAAACCTTCGGGCCGCAACAGCTCGTCGATCTTGTCGAGAGTGAAGTCAAGCTCGCTCAAGGGACTCAATGAGCCGCACGCGTGGACCGATGCCCACCCGTTAGCCAGGGCCGGAGCGCCGCGTGCGAAGATCTGCGAATCCACGGCGCACAGGAGAGGCAAAGACATTGGCCCACGGCCAGCGCGTTGTAGCGATTGACGTCGCACGAGGACTGGCGATCGCAGGCGTCGTCCTGTTTCATATTGTGTGGGATCTGGAATTCACCGGGATCATCAGCGGTGTAGCAGGACATCCCGTCTGGCTTGCTTTCGGACGAAGCCTTGCCGGAACATTCATGTTTCTTGTGGGTGTGAGTCTGGTGCTCGCACATCGCGAAACCGTTCACGTGAGAGCCTTTAACCGCCGTCTTTTCACCATCACCGCTTACGCGCTGGTCATCACGCTGGTCAGCTGGTTCGCTTTCCCCGAGAGCTTCATCTTTTTCGGGATTCTCCACGCGATCACGGCGGCAACGCTTGTTGGCGCCCTTTTTCTGCGCGCCGGCGCTTTGGCTAATTTCACCGTCGGCGCGATTATGCTGATCCTGCCTTTCCTCTTCGATTTTTCGACATTTGACACGCGGTGGCTAGCCTGGACGGGATTTGCAGAGCGTCCTCCGCCCAGCAACGATTTTGTCCCGATTTTCCCTTGGGTCGGCGTCACCTTCCTTGGCATGGCCAGTGCGAAGCTCTTTCTGTCCAACCGTGATCGGGCCATCCAATCCCGACCGGGGACTCGGACCTGGCCTGTAAGGACGATAGTCTGGATGGGGAACCGCAGCCTGCTGATCTATCTCGTGCACCAGCCAATCCTGCTCAGCATCATCATTCCGCTGTCCTGGTTTCTCGTCGCGGAGAATTGATATCACCGCGTACACAGATGCAGGTCGACGACCAGAAAGCAGTACTCATTGCGATCATTCCATATACTTAAGATCAACGTCGGAGTGCTCGTTGACGGCGTAGATGCTTCTCGTGATACCGACCGCCGCCGATTCCCGACCGCCGATGGCGACTGTAACGCCTGCTCCGGCGACGGCCGTCATGATTGGCATCGCCGCAGATAGCTCGATTGTCACGAAATTTCAGGAAAAGGAAACTCGGGGTGGACGATAAGCTGGCAATGCCAAGGGCTCCCTTCCATAACGTGAAGGCTTTTCGAGACTAGTCCGATTATTTGGGCACGCGAAAGCTTCTCAAATGATACAGCAAGCACCTTGAGCATTCTACGAGTAGCGAACCTTCAGACGTGACCTGAGGATCTTATCGAGGTTCAAGAGTACCGAACCATGCGACCAATGTGACCGCTACAAGTCCCAGCCCCACCTCAGCTTTCGTAGCCTTCGCGATCGCCCGTAGTGTTTCGGGTCCGGCTCCAAGGCGAGGCACAAGAAAATAGCGGTTTCGTATGGCCAAGCCCACCATCAATAGGGTCACGAAAACCTTGAGAGCCCAAAGAGACTGATAGCGCACCGACCAGTCGAGCGGAATGCCGTCGAAAATCCAGAGCGTCGCGGTGAGGCCGGTAACGAGAACTGCAGCGACCCAGACGTGTCCTTCGCCTGAATAGCGCATGAGAACAGCTCTGGTTTCGAGCCTCTCAAGACGAGAGAGAAGTCCTATGACAAAAGGCAATGCGCCGAGCCAAGCGCCCGCGGCCATCATGTGGGCTACGTCGTTCGTCTGCCTTAGCAAGCCCGCAACTCCCTCGGATGCTGCGGCATGGCCAGACATAGACTGACCAACAAAGACGAAGAATGCAGAGACTGACCTGCCACTGAACTTTCATCCAGCTGCGATTAGAGCCTCGGCCGTTTCTGTTACGCCGTAGGGCGCGGGTTGAGCAACCGGCGGAGACGCGTAGCCCATGTCGAGCGAAGCGTCGGAGCCGGTTGCGGTGAGGATCTCAGCGAAGGCCGCCGGGGTCTGGTAGCCGAGCGAGGAATGCGGCCTCGCGGTGTTGAAATCTTCCCTCCATTCGGCGATGGCGCTGCGCGCATGGTCGATGCCGAAGAACAGGCTTTCGTTCAGCAGCTCATCGCGCATCCGGCCGTTAAAGGATTCGACATAACCGTTCTGCATCGGCTTTCCGGGCGCGATGTAGTGCCACTCGACACGGTGATCCTTCGACCAGGCGAGGATGGCGTTCGAGGTGAACTCGGTGCCGTGGTCCGAAACGATCATGTCCGGCTTGCCGCGACGGCTGATCAGGTCGGTCAGTTCACGTGCTACCCGGCGGCCGGAGATCGATGTGTCCGGGATGGCGGCCAGGCACTCGCGCGTGACGTCATCGACGATGTTCAGCACCCGAAAGCGCCGCCCGCAGGCGAACTGGTCGTGCACGAAGTCGAGGGACCAGCGCGCGTTCGGTCTTGCCTCGACCAGGATGGGCGCTCGTGTGCCCACCGCCCGTCGCCGTGCCCGGCGCTTGCGAACCGTGAGGCCTTCCTCCCGGTAGAGCCGATAGATGCGGTTGATCCCGGACGGCTCGCCCTCCCGCCGTAGCAGGATGAACAACCGCCGATAGCCGAAGCGACGGCGTTCATTAGCAAGATCCCGTAGCCGGCCGCGAAGTTCGGTCTCCGGCGGACGGCTCGACCGGTAGCGGATCATCTTGCGATCAGCACCGACGAAGGAACAGGCCCGACGCTCCGAAAGGCCCATGACGGCCTGCAGATGCGCGACGGCTTCGCGCTTGGCGGCGGGCCCTACCATTTTTTTGACAGAAGCTCGCGAAGGGCCGAGGCTTCAAGCATCTGGTCGGCGAGCAGCTTCTTCAGCTTCGCGTTCTCGTCTTCCAGAGCCTTCAGGCGCTTGGCGTCGGACACGTCCATCCCGCCATACTTCGCCTTCCAGTTATACAGCGTTGCCTCGCTGACACCGTGCTTGCGGGCCAGATCGCCCGCCTTCGCACCCGCCTCGTGCTCGCGCAGAACCGCGATGATCTGCTCTTCCGTAAACCGCTTCCGCTTCATCTGTCCGTCCTTCAATCGAGGCCGGACTCTAACTCCAAGTGGAGGAAAAACTCAGTGGCAGGTCAAGACGAGCGCGGCTCTCGTCCACCCCAGGATAAAGGAGAGCACAACCGACATGGCAGCGACTGCCTGAAGCGCCCATGCGTTGCCGGGAGACGTGAACATCACCACGTCCCAGACAAGGTCGGGGTCTCCCGCATCTTCCCAGTCGCCGGCGATCCGCGCCACCTGTACCGGCAGAAGCAAGCCGACGGCGATGATCAATGTGACGACCATCCAGGGCTCGAAACGCATCCTCGACGCTCCGGGCAGGAGGCGCCAGCGGAACACCGACGCTCCCCAGATCATCAGGGACGACCCGAATATTGCGCTTCGACAGAGGATCAGCGCGCTCTGCGGATCGAGCACGGCTTCGCTCATCACTCAACGGCGAAGCTGAATTCGCCCTTCACCTTATGTCCATCCTGTGAGAGTGCGTTCCAGTTGACGACGTACTTGCCAGCAGAAAGAGGCCCCGAAACAGGTATAACAAGCGTATGCCCGTCTTCGGAGATAGCGGGTTCACCAATCTTTCCTTCAACGGCGCCGGAATTGGTCAGGGTCACATTGCTGAAGCGTAGATTGACGCTGTCGGAAAAGGTCAGTTCGAGCGACTTTGGCGACTCCACGCTTGAACCTGCCGCCGGAATCGAGCTCTTGAGCTCGGAGTGCGCCGTCGCAGCGCCTGTCGAGATTGCTGTCGCAACAAACGAGGCAGCAAGGAGGGATATGAACTTGTTCATAGCGATATCTTTCGTAAATGTTTGTAATGTATCCGGCAGAGACTACATCGGCACAGAATTCGACGATTGACATCTGTCCAGCAGGCAGCTTCCCACCGTTCAGGCCGCATTACCGTCAACAATGTCGCTAGGCGTTGAACACTAACTGTCGTTGGCGAGACGCTTCAGTTTGGCCAGCATCACGTCCTTTGCCTCTTCATAAGCCATTGTCCCGAAGAACTTACCTTGGGCATCCATCAGCAACACCGATGCTGTATGGTCCATGGTATAGTCACCGTTCTCGAGAGGAACCTTGGTGTAATAGATCTTGAAAGCCTTGGCTGCGGCGTCGATCTGCTGGGGGGTTCCGGTAAGGCCGATGATACGGCTGTCAAAGGCGGTCAGGTACTGCTTCATCTCTTCCGGACCATCGCGCTCGGCATCCACAGAAACGAACACGAAGTTCAACTTGTCGGCTTCGGATCCGAGTTGCTCGGCGAGCGTGGTCAACTCGAAGAGCGTTGTCGGACAGACCTCCGGGCAAAAGGTGAAGCCGAAGAAGATCGCGCTCGGCTTGCCGAGCAGATCCTTCTCCGTCACCGTCTTCCCGTCGGTACCTGTCAACGTGAACGGCCCGCCAACGGTAGCGACCCCGGTACTGCGCGACTGTCCTGGTCCGAACCTGTTTGAACCGGTGACGATGGTGAAGCCTACAATGGTCAGCACGACGGCAAGAACAGCGGCTGCCAGAAGGCCCATAGTGCGACCGCGCATCAGTGACCTCCTCCGTCCTTACCCGACTGCGCGCCGGCCTTGTCCTGGCCACCGTGATCGCCTGCCGGGGTGTAGCCGAACGGCCCGGCTACAAACTCGACATCGACCGCACCCGCTCGTTCGAAACGGAGCTTTACGGGGATCGTCTCGCCCTCGGAGATCGGCTTCTTGAGGTCCAGCAGCATCAAATGATAACCGCCCGGGGCAAGTTTGACGGTTACGCCGGCAGGCACTTCGACACCTTCCGGTACGGGTCGCATCTTCATAATCCCGTCCGTCATCTCCATCTTGTGGACCTCCACGCGTGAGGCGATTTCGGAGGAGCCGTCGAGCAACCGGTCCGGTTGTGCACCTTTATTTGTCAATGTCAGATAGCCGCCACCGACCTTGGCGGCTGGCGGCGTCGCCCTGGTCCAGGGATCGCTGATCTCGATGTCGCCGATGCTTGCATCTCGAGCCAGAGCAGGCGCGCAAGTGACGATCAGGCTCGCCGCGGCCGCGGCACGAATAAATGTGAACACTGTAATCTCTCCATACATGTATATTGCGAAGGGCACGCACAAGCGCCTGCCCTTCCGGGATGCTATGTCATATGGAGAAATGTGGAGGTCCGCGTGCTTCCGGAATCGTGCCGGGTTCTCCCGGCGGTGCCCGCTGCGCCCCCGGCTTGAATTCCTTCGCCCTGATCACAAGCGGAAAGGCAAGAGGGGATAGGCTCGGCGATGGCTCGATGATGGGTCCGACAGCGCTAACAGCCTCGCAAAGAGCCTTGCAACACTCTCCGGCCATATGCTCAAGCGGATCGTCGAGAGGTTGTTCGGTCTTGCCGGAAGGTGCGCAGATAACGAAGCTCGGACCGAACTGATCGGTAGCCATTAGCGTCTTGGCGTAAGCGACCGCCAGTCCTTGCAGCAGAAAGAGATAGGCGAGCAGAAGTGTCAGGGCAAAGCCCGCAACCCCTCTGGCCCGCGATATCCCAAGACTGCGCATGGCAGAATCATGAGCCTGCACGGCGGTGTTGTCACTGCGACAAATCCGTCCCAAGTCCCGCACCATGCGATCATCCCGAACCTACCTTCGAGTTGACCGGGACAGCCTGGATGAATAGCGCAGTAGATGAGGGGATCGCTCATCACACGGCTTTTTTCCTGCAGAACCAGCTCTCCTAGCTAAAAGATCCGGTCACGAATTCCCATGAGCATAGAGCGGCAATCGCGGCATCTCACCGTCAGCGATCCTCCAGATCCATGCGTCGACATCAGGCCGCGAGGAGATCATCTCGCGCAACGCGTCCTCGTAGCCATCCGCTGCCGCTAACGGAACGATGTACAGGCCGACCGGTCTATGTCCTGTCTGGAGCATCGCCACGGCGCTCGGCTTTCCCGCCGGCAGGTTGTAACGCAACCCCTTCACGCTACGAGCCCTGAGCTTCGCGAGCGCATCGATCAGCCGCTTCTCATAAATCGAATCGTAAGGCACCCAATTCTCAGCGACCACCATCAAGGCGATCTCCTCGACCACGGCGAGCCCCGATGGGGCAATGCCGAACGTGGCGATGGTCATGAGATGCGATTGTTCGTCCGCATCCCACAAGGCAAGCTCATTTTCGAAGTGAGCCACGAGTCGGCGATGAAGGATTTCGTCGAGCATTAACGGAAAGTCCGGCATATGCTTGATAACCAGACGATGCCCGTTACGCGCCGGCGTGACATCCTTCACCTCGCCCACAAGGATCATCAATTTCCGCGGACCGCTCCTCGGTTGCAATGCAAGTGCCAGAGCAGCGGCCCGACGCTGCTCAATCGCAGCCTTGTCCGTGGCGCGAAACGGCTCGGGCACGAATAGCACATCGCTCAGCATTCCACCCCTTACCGTCATCTGCCGGGCCGCTTCGATCAGATGCCATCTGATGTTGAACCAATGCCGCTTTCCCGACCAGCGCGAGGTCCAGGTTGTCAGCTCCGCCTGGTGCCAGAGATAGTGCAGCAGACTGCGCAATGAGAGTTTTCGCGCATCACTTATGACGCTCTCCACGGTGCCCACACCAGCAACTGGAGCTGTCCGGGATCCGAGTTTGGTCAAGCTGAACCCGACCTTTAACGCCGACAGCCCGGTCTCGGGATCAATCTGTATGGCGTTTCCCAATAGTACGCCGAGGCCGGAAAACTCATCAGGGGGATCGTAAGATGAGCAAGTCACATCGTGCGCGCTACCTGACAACGGCATTCGCTTGACGATGTACCGATCTCCGATCTGCGCAATGTACATGGCAAGACCAGCTTCCTTGCAAAGGCAAAGGGGACGAATGCGGCGACGATACGAATCGGCCAGCACACCCTGCAGATCCGGTGAGGTTTCCTCGATTTCGCGGTCAGCCAGTCTGAAACGTCGCATCGCCTCCATCGCTCCGGATGCCATGGCATCCCCGCTTGTCATTGATTCACGGTTTTCTCGATGACGCAACGGGATGGCTTCATCCCTAAAGCATCGAACAGACCTCGCCCTTCCTGGATGCCGTGCCGGAATGAAGAACCCACCCGAAGAATGCGGCGCGGACCTGAAGCTCCGAGGTCGTTCCCACTAAGCAATTGACCGTGCGCCCTTGCCGCCCTTGGCAACTTCTCGATGGCGCTGCGGCTGGCTGCAGCGGCGCCACTTTTTTGGCGTAAGGCGCTGCCGGCAGAGGGAGAGAGGAGGCGGGTGGCGGGCGGCGGGTAAAGGTCCGGAGAGAGGCTCCCGGCGCCCGTCGCGGAGCAAGAGCATGACCCAGATGGAAATTCAGGCGCCTGTGCGCAACGCGCGCAATGGCTACAAGGTCGACGCCAGCCGCGGCCAGCGCATCGGCCGCGTGTCCTCGGAATGGTTCAACCGGCCGGATGACGAACGCTACCTGTCCCTCACGGACCTCAACGATGCGGTGAAGCGGCGGTCCGAACGCAGCAAGACACGGATCGTCGAAAGTGAGGCGATCCGTGTGGAAGCCTCTCGAGACAATCCCGAGCGGCTGACGTTGATGCTGCCAGACGCGCCCGCGCCCGTCGCGCCGACACACTGGAGTTTCGGCCAACTCGCCAGCCTGGTCGGTGCGCCGGCGACCTATCTGCGTCAACTTCCGGCAGCGCTCGCCGGTATTAACCTGCAGTATGGGCTTTCCACACACCGCGCGGAACAGGTGAAGACACTCGAAATCGAGAACGGCCGCCTTGAGCTCCGGGCGGTGACGGGCCCGGACTACGGCAGGATCTTCGATCACGAGTTGGTCGACGCGGTGCAGAAGATCGCGGGCAACGGCACCGGCGACACGCGCTGGAAAGTGCCGGGCGTGCTCGACTGGTCGACCAGCATCTACAATCCCAATGTCGATATCTCGAAGGACACGACCACGCTCTATGCCTCCGACCGCGACATCTTCGTCTTCCTGGTCGACGATCGCAACCCTATCGAAGCGGGACGGCTGCCGAATGGCGAGCCGGATCTATACTTCCGCGGATTCTATGCGTGGAACAGCGAGGTCGGCTCGAAAACGCTAGGAATTGCAAGCTTTTACCTGCGGGCCGTGTGCCAAAATCGCAATCTATGGGGCGTGGAGGATTTCCAGGAAATCACCATTCGCCACTCAAAATACGCCGCCTCACGTTTCGCCCTCGAAGCCGAACCGGCACTGATCCAGTTCGCGGAATCCTCGCCGATGCCGTTCATTAACGGCATCAAGGCGGCACGCGAGCAGATCGTCGCGCGTGACGATGACGATCGCACTACATTCCTTCGAAAGCGCGGCTTCTCGAAGGGCGAGACCGGGAAGATCATCGACGCCGTGCTTGCCGACGAAGGGCATCCTCCGGCGTCGGTCTTCGATTTCGTCCAGGGGATCACCCGGGTCGCGCGCGACAAGCAGCACCAGGATGACCGGCTCGATATGGAAGGCAAGGCCAAGAAGCTCCTCGATCTTGCCCACTGATCCGTTCCCACAGGCGGGCCCATCTCGCGCTGGCGGCTTTCCATAACCATCGCTTCAAGGCGCCGTCCCCATACGAGGACGGCGCCTTGCATCGTGACGGGTCAACAGGTCGGAAGGTGGGCTTTCGTCCGCCCGTCGCGGAGCACGACCCATGGCGCAAATTGCGCAGAATCCAACATCCCTGCTGACGTCCGGTCAGCACGAACAGCTTCTTGCCAATGGTCGCCAGCGCGGTCGCGATCATGTCCCGGTCGTAAAATTCTTCAACCCGGTTGGCATAGGCACATGGCTTGCGACCGAGCTCGATGGGAACGGCGACACCCTATATGGATTGGCGCAGCTCAACGACGCGCCTGAACTCGGATCCTTCAGCTTGGCGGAACTTGCCACGCTGGTGCTGCGGTTCGGCATGCATATTGAGCGCGACCTCTTCTTCAGCGGCGCATTCCCTATCTCGACCTATGCCGAAGCCGCCCGGCAGACAGGCAGCATCAACGGGGCAATCCGCGTCCTTGCCAATGCCGCAGGGGCCGCGCGAGGGGAGTGTGCGTGATGCGCTTCCGTCCCTGGCCGAAGCCCGAACCCTATCGTGATACATCGCGCAAGCGCGCGGCCTTCAAGCGCAAACAGCGCCTCGAACGCGAGGCGCTGCTGCTCTTTTCGGAGATGATCGCTGCCGGCCAGCACAGCGTCGACGAAGAAATGGCCCGCCGCCACATCTGGTCGGACGAGCGTGAACGCGAGCAACGTGCCCTGCGCGCCGGCCGGTGGCGCGAAGCCCGTAGCCGGCTTTTCGCATTGCCCGCTGAACTTCGCAGCACGATCCGAAACCTCTGGCGAATTTGCCCCTATCCGGCGGATCCCACCTATCTGCTCGATCTCCTTCACCAGATTAAGGTCGGCCGCGTCGATCCACATCGGCCGCCCTGGGTCTTCGACGGCAAATTGTCCGCCAGGACCACGCCGAATCCCGAAACATTCGACGAAGCGTTCCGGCAGATCGGCCATCGAAAAATCGGCGGGGGCCCGAAGGCCACGCCCGCGGACGAGTTCCTGTTCTGCGGCAATCTCGGTTCAGGCATCCTGTTCCTGCGCACCCGCGTGCGCCTCAACGACCCGCATGAGAGCTATTACACTTCATCCAGCCACCGGCTGCGGGACTCCCATGTCGGCCGCGCCGGTCACTGGATCGATCTCGAAGTGCGTGGCGACTGCTCGGATTCCGAACTTGAACTGATCCGCCGTCTCGCACAGGACGCCGACACACGCCCCGTCGTCGTACGTCGCGTCGATACCATGACACCCACGCACGGGGAGGCAGCGCCATGACCACGTCCCTGGTCGCCAATCGCCGCCTTCTCGTTCTCGCATGCTCGGCGACAAAGCGGCGAGACCCGGGCTACATGCCGGCCCGCCTCCGCTACGACGGCCCGCTCTGGCGCACCCTTCGATCGGTTGATCCGCATGGCACCCATGCCAATGTCGCGTTCCTGTCGGCGCATTACGGATTCCGAGATGCCGAAACCCCGATCGCATATTACGATGCGCGGCTGACGCCAGATCTGGCCGAGCGCATGATCGCCGGCGGCATGATCACACGCTGGCCGCGGCCCCGCCGTCGCAACGGTCCCGACAATGCCGGCATGCATCCCGGCACCGAGATCGCGTCGATGGCGCGCTATGGCCGTGAACCCTTCCATGATGTCGCACTTGTCGGCGGCAGCCTCTACCTCGACGTGATGCGCGCCATGCTGGCCGGGTTCCAACGCATGGGGTGCGTGGTCGACGACGCCTCGGTGACCACCATCAACGGCCCGATCGGCCGCATGCGGCAGGATCTGCGCCGATGGCTGCTCATGACCGGGGATCGAAGGGGTGATGCGCCATGATGAGCCATCATGAAGCGCGCCAGACGCTCGCCTGCATGGAAGCCCGCCTGCGCGAGACACGGCACAATCTCCACGAACTCGAAAGGTCGCTGCGGGAGAAGGCGGAAGCGGCAGCGATCGAGTCCCGGCCGAAAGCGCGCCGCTACAACCGGCGCATGTCCAACTGGACCGGGCTGGATGAGGAAGCCTATCTCCGGTTCCTCGGCCGGCTGATCGACAATGCCGCGGCGGACCTCGATCGATTGCGCCGCAAGGTTGCACGTCAGGACGCGGCGATCGAGGCGTTGCGTCGAAAATACCGCATCAATACGGAGCGCCCGGCCTACACGCCGCTGTAGACGACCGCTCCACCACAGCGGCGACGCCACGCATATTTTCGGCCATCCCTTTGTCCGAGGGGGTGGCTTTCGTCGTGACGGCTTTTCCGGTCGGGACCTCTCCCGCGGCCGTCACGGAGAAAACCATCATGCTGAAGCCAGCCTGTTCCACCGACTATTCTGCCGACATAGAATGCGCGCTTGCGACCGAGGGAGGCCATCTCTCCGTCGGCCGCGGCGGCTTCACGCTTCACTATAGCAATGGAGCGATGCTCTCCGGCTATGATTGCGAGGCGATCAAGGCCGACTGCATCGCGGCCGGGCTCCCTGTCATCGACAGCCGCTACGTGGCGTTCGATGTCGTCGTACAGCTCACGCTCGGCGGACCACTGGTCGCAGTTGGCCGTGAGCCCGAGCCCGCCCCATGGCATGGCCTATCCTATGCGCCGTTGCACGTGGTTGCCGCGCGTTACGGAGCGGCCGGCGCCGAAATCTGGAACATCCCCGGCGTCGAGCCGATGCCTATCTCTCGCGAACCGAGTATCGGGTCATGAGCGGCCGACCTCTCCTCCATCTCTACACGACTCTTGCCGAGTTCGAGACCATGCACGAGCGGCACGATCGGACACGCAGCACCAGCAAGACGGTCACCGTGGAACGGCAGGCGCTGATCCACATCCTCATGGATCATTCCCGTATGCTGGAGGCGCTGCGCAAAGCCGGTCGCGTCGACATTGCCGAACCGGACGGATAGCGCGTTATTCTGGAAGATCGAACCGCTCGATCCTCACGAACCGCTCCGCGTCGACGGTGATCTCGAGCACTTCATTCCATGCCTCCTCGCCATCCAGTTCCGAAAGGGCGAGACGAAAGAGGCGTATTTGAAGATCAAGACTCATCAATCCCGGCGCCGTATTGAACGCAACCAGACCGACATGGAGGTCCTCGCGGCTATAAAGCCCACAAAAGTCCGTCGTGTTGTGGGTGACCAGAACATAGCCATCATCGACGGCGCGTCTGGTCACCATATGATCCTTCGCGCCGGCAAGTCCGAGCCAGCGCACATGGCTGGATTCCGGATATCCGCTGTCCCGCGCGAGCTTCGCAAGATCCGGGCTCAGACATTCGTCGACCAGGAACTTCACGAAGCAGCAGGCAGATCGTCGAGGGCGACTGCTCGCGACGACTTCGCTGGCGCCGTCCGCCAGCCTTGTTTGGTCGGCGGTCGCCCCCGCCGGGGATAGGACAGCGCGTAGTCAGCCGCGAGGCCGATCTGATCGAGGGTCAGCTGCGGATAGGCGGAGTGGATCGCCTCGACCGTATCGTCATTGGCAAGCATGTCGGCGACGTCATGAACCGGCACACGCGTTCCAGCAAAGACCGGCTGGCCGCCGAGAACGTCGGCATCACACGTCACCATCGCCTTTGCCTTGCGAAGGCGGGCAAGACCGATCTTCACCTCGGCCGCGATCGGCTTGAGGTCGACCTTCAAGGGGTCCGCAGCAACCACCGATGCAGCGTCGGTTGCAATCGCGCGCTCGACGATGCGCCGCCTTGCCGTTGGCGTCAGCGTGTCGGCCGTCAACCAGGCCAGGCGCAGTCCGACCAGCCCCGTCCCGACGATGACGCGGCTGCCGCGACGCATCTCGACACGGCCTCGCAGCAAGCCGGCGTCGATGATGCGGTGCACCTGCTTGAGCGGCACGCGCGTCACCGACGCCGCCTCGTTGGCGGTTAGCACCTGCGTGCTGATGCCTGCCATGACAATAATCCTTCCACGGTTGTGGAAGATATATAGCGATCCCTCGCAGCACAGTCCAGCACCCTGTCGCGGCCGGAGCGGGCGGTGCGCGGCCGCGAGAGGGGGAGGGGGCGGGAGGTTTCCTGACGGGTTTGGAGGTCCGGAGAGAGGCTCCGGGCCGCCCGTCATGGAGAACCTGACCATGGCCAAGAGCGCCATTCAGAAGATCACCCTCAATCAGGCGGAGAACATACCCTTCGACAAGCTATTCCTCTCGCAGAGGAACGTCCGGCGGATCAAGAACGGCGTCTCCGTCGAAGACCTCGCCGATGACATCGCGCGCCGCGGGCTGCTTCAGAGCCTAAACGTCCGGCCCGAGCTGAAGGATGGCGAGGAGACCGGCCGCTACGAAGTCCCAGCCGGCGGCCGCCGTTTCAGCGCGCTCCAGCTTCTGGTCAAGCGCAAGGAAATGGCGAAGACGGCGTCCACGCCCTGCATCGTCAACCGCTCCGCCGTGACCAGCATGGAGGACGACTCGCTCGCCGAGAACGTGCATCGGGAGAACCTGCATCCGCTCGACCAGTTCCGGGCCTTCAAGGCGCTCAGGGACCAGGGCCTCGGCGTCGAGGAGATCGCCGCCCGGTATCTGGTATCGGTGAACACGGTCAACCACCGGCTGAAGCTCACGGAGGTCTCTCCGGAGCTGCTCGCCCTCTATGAAAAGGGCGAGATAAAGCTCGAACAGCTCAATGTCTTCGCCATTTCTCCCGATCACAAGCGTCAGGAGCAGGTGTGGAAGCGTGTCGCCGGCACGAACATGGAGGACGCCTACTATATCAGGCGCCTTCTGACGGAGACCACGGTTCGATCCGACGACCGCCGTGCCGTCTATGTCGGCGCCGAGGCCTACGAAGCGGCCGGCGGTGTCGTTCTGCGCGACCTGGTCGAGCCTGATCACGGCAGCTGGTTCCAGGATGCAGCGCTTCTCGAACAGCTGGTCTTCGACAAGCTGAAGGTCGATGCCGAGGCCGTTCGCGCCGACGGATGGAAGTGGGTCGAGGCAGCCCTCAGCTTCTCCTATGGCCACACCTCCGGCATGCGGCGGGTCTATGCCGAGCCGGCGGAGATGACCGACGAGGAGATTGCGCGCTACGACGCGGTGAAGGCCGAGTACGACGCGCTTGACGCCGAATATGCCGAAATGGAAGACGCCGACGAGGCCATCGAAGACAAGCTCGAGCAGCTGAGTGCCGAACTGAGTGTGTTCGACGATCGACCCAGCGTCTATCCTCCGGCGCTGAAGGCCATCGCCGGAGCGTTCATCACGCTCGCCGCCAACGGCAAGCTCCAGGTTGACGCCGGCTTCGTCCGTCCTGAAGACGAACCGCAGGTCGAGTCGGACAATGCGGAAGATGCCGACGGCGAGGAAATCGACGAGCGGCATGAAGACGATGACGACGCGGGCTCCGTCGTCGTGAACGGCCGGCCCGTCAACGGCGCTTCCGAAACCGCCGAAGAGGCCGAGGATGAGGGTATCAAGCCGCTGCCCGAGCGCCTCGTCTTCGACCTCACGGCACAGAAGACCCTCGCGCTTCGCAACGTGCTCGCGGGTGACGTGGATATCGCCTTCGTCGCGGTTCTGCACGCCCTCGTGCTGCAGGTGTTCTATCGCTTCGCCAAGGACAGCTGCCTCGAACTCACTCTGGTGAGCAACAACTTCGGCCAGGTACAGGGTCTCGCCGAAACGCCCTGGGCGAAGGAGATCGCCGAGCGTCACGAAGCCTGGGACAGGGATATGCCGGACAGTCCCGACCTCTGGAACTTCCTGCTCGGTCTTGACGAAGCGAGCCGGAAGGCGCTGTTCGCGCACTGCGCGTCGCTTTCTCTCAACGCGGTCGTCGAGCCGTGGAACAAGCGTCCGGGCGCGCTTGCCCATGCCGATGCGCTTGCCGCCACGCTCGGATTCGACATGGTCGAGGCCGGCTGGTCGCCCACGGTGGACAACTATCTCGGCCGCGTCACCAAGGCCAGGATCGTCCAGGCGGTGCGCGAGGCGCGCGGCGAAGACTCCGCGCAGCTGATCGAACACATGAAGAAGGACATCATGGCCCGCGAGGCCGCCCGCCTTCTCGTGGACTCGGGCTGGCTTCCCGAACCGCTCCGACTGGAGGTGGACGACATCGCGGCCGAAGCGGTGGACGCCAGCTCCGGCGACATGTCGGACGAAGCGGCTCTCGCCGGCGACAGCGCCGAACTACCGGCCTTCCTCGCCGAGAGCGTCGACGACCAGCCTGAATCCCTCGCCGCCGCCGAATAGGCCGGCTGTCTCCCATTGATACACAAGGCCCGGCAGTCATGCCGGGCCTTTCCAGTTGCCACCAACGCCGCCCGAGGCGTGCAACCAAGGACAATTTCATGATCCCAAGACCCTCAAACACCGCGCTGCTCCTGGATGGCGCCGACGATGGCTGCGAAACCCGCGCATGGCTTACCGGCACGGTCCGGACGATCTCTGGGAGCCTCGTTTACGACCTCCCGATCGGAACCCTGATCCGGTTCAGCGACCACATTCCCGAGCCGCCTGCCGATCGGCAGGGCGACCTTGCCGTTTGGCGGCTCTTCAACGGTATCGGACGGCTTGCCAGAAAAGATCCGCCGCCGCATTGCTCGCCTCTCGCGCACCCTGCGAGCATCACGATCCGAACCGCCGATTTCGGCGAGCGCGGCGCGGTCGGGTTCACCTACGCGCTTGGCGAACCATCCACTGCAGCCATGCACTTCGAAGTCCTCGAATTCCCACCGGTGGGCTCGGTTCGCATCCTCGCCCGGGATGGAGACAATGCCGAGCTGCTGCATCTCGGTGAAGATGAGGGCGCGGCGGTCGCATGGCTCGCTCGACACCCCGTCCCAACCGCGATCTTCGATCCCGTCACAGCCGATGAGATTGCCGCGGTGTCGGTCGAAGGCGGATGGTCGCGATGATCAATCAGACCCATTCCGAAATCGAGACTATCGCCGGCAATGCGGGCTGGGACAGTTTTACGCGGCTCCTCCTGATCAGCCGCTGGCTCGACGCGAACAACCTCTCCGACGGCCTGATCGCCCATCTCGGCGGTCTCGCTGCCGAAGAAGAGAACTTCGACCTCCCAAGCGGCGATTGAGCCGCATCCCTTCAACCGCGCGGTCCGTTGCCACAAGGCGTTCTGGCCGCCGGCATTTTGAGGAGCATGCAAATGTTCGACTGGAACAAATCCTGTTCATATGACGATGCGCAGAAGCGCCGGTTCCACGCCACTGCCCGTTCTCGCCTGAAGAAGCTGGCGGCTGAACTCCATCTCCCAACCGGATCCTACGACATCCGATCGAACAGGGCGGGCATCGCTGTCAGCGGTGAAGTCACCCTGCATCACGACGGCGCCTATATCCAGGTGGGCCAGTTCGCCCTGACCTCGCATCACGGAATCCTGATCCGCAGCTGCAAGGGTCGCCGCGACTATACCGGCGGCCGCAACCATTTCCTCGACCTGGACAAGCTCGACGATATCCCCGCGCTCGCCGCCGCTGTCCACGCCATCACCGGCGTCGGCCAGGTCGGCCAGTCCGAGCCCAGCGTTCGCGCCGCCTGAACCGCTGTCCAACACTGCGCCGGGCGCACCGGTGCGGCGACCTTGATCAAAACCATCCACCAGATCGCCGACATGAAAGGAAATCATCATGGCCAATCACAAAAGCGGCCCATCCTCACTTGAAGACGCCCGTCGCGCCATGGGCTCGCCAGATCCAAACCTGCCTTTTGCCGATCCAGAACGCGAGGCGAGCGCTCGACTGTTCGCCCTGGCGCCGGCGATGTTGCAATCGCTGAAAGGCGTTGTCCGGTCGGAGCAAAGCATTCCCGTCGGAATGAGGGCTGTGCGGGCCTTCATTCGCGAACCAGCATTCGCCGATGCCGGGAGGATCCTGGAGGTGCTGACGCCACTATCGCCTCAGGGTGCAGCGGTGTCCGATCTCGCCGAATATCTGTCGATCGACCGGTCGCGCGTCGCAGCTGCCCTCGCGCTGCTCGACACCTATGGCGCCGTCGACATCGACGATGTCGGCGAGGGCCACGCCGTTCGCTTGGCAAAAGGACTGACGCTATGAGTCTCAATCCCGTTTCCTTCGACAAGCCGCTCGTTCGCGAGCCCCGTCATGCCGAATTGCATCGGATCGCAGATGTGCTGGCAGCCGTCCAGCGCCCCAACTTCTACCAGCTCAAGGCCACGATCACGCACCGCGATCGCTACTACCATGAATATTGCATGACGATCTCCGTCGAACGCGACAGTCCGACATGGCAGGATATGACGACCGACGCCGAGGAAACGCTGGCAGAGGCGTTGCGCGATCTTGCCCGTTGGCTCTATCGGCAGCTGGAGCACGAGTACGACTATCTGACCTCGGACGAGTCGGTCGACGACGCGATCCGCGCCAACAACTACACCTTCACCGAGACCGGCCGTCGTTTTGGCTGATTAGATTGCCAGATCGATTTTCACCGATCTCTTCCCCCATCAACCTCCCCAGCTTTCTGCCCTGACCGTCGACAGCGGCCGTCGCGCTTGCGCGCGCCCCGGAGGCAAAGGCGGGGGTCGATGCCGGAGTGCGTAAGCATGCGGCATCGTCGTTCCCATGTTCAGCGACGGAGCCTTCAATGCCGCTCACCCACCGACGTCGTCACCAGTTGCGCGCTAGGCTCACCGGCCGGCTTCTCGCCGTCTGCTACGGCGCGGGGTCGATTCAACCGCCATGCTGGTTGCCCTGAAACTTGCTGGCTTGCGTCCCCACATCATCACGTTCGCCGATCTCAACGCGGAAAAGCAGCTGACCCTCGATCACCTCGACCAGATGACGCGCGTCCTCGCGCGATGGGATTGGCCGTCGATCATCCTGTGCCGAAAGAAGACACTTCCCGGCACGGGCTATGACGACCTCTACGGAAACTGCATCGCGAACGAGACGCTTCCGAGCCTCGCTTTCGGCATGAAATCCTGCAGCATCAAATGGAAGCAGAAGCCGCAGGATACCGGCATCAAGGGCGCCAGGTCCGGCCCCAATGCTGGCGCGCCCCATCCGATCTGGCTCGAAGCCCAGCGGACCGGCCAGCGCATCGTCAAGTTGATCGGGTACGATTGCAGCCCCGCGGACATTCGCCGGTCGCGCAACCTGCCCGAAGCCGATGCCGACTTCGACTACGAGTACCCCCTGCAGATCCTCGGTTTGGCACGCAAGGACTGCGTCGACATCATCACCGAAGTGCTCGGCCCCGACCATGTGCCGGTCAAATCGGCATGTTTCTTCTGTCCGGCCACGAAGCTATGGGAGTTGTTCTGGCTCGCGGCTCACCAGCCGGACCTGCTCGAGCGCGCCCTCTTTCTGGAGCGCAATGCGCTCACCGGCCGGCACAGCCGTTTCGACGAATTCCAGTTTGGCGGCCCGTGGGACGAACTGGTCCGCAACGCCGACAGGTTCCCCAGTTCGAACACCACCGTCGGGCTCGGCCGAAGCTTTGCCTGGAACCAGTGGGCGCGCGTCAATGGCGTCGTCGACGACAACTTCCGCGTCAAACGCAGCGAGGCCGATCGCGCCCGTTTTCTGATCATGGCCGATCGCCTGAGAGGGGACGGCAACGCGCGCGACACGCGTTCCTTGCCCTGAATAGCCAACCTTCGTCTGCCTTCGGGCCAACATCCTCAACAAAGCCACGCGGTTGCAACGACGCGGTTCACGCCGCGCGCGGTTGAACCGCGCCCAGGAGTAACCTCGATGAATGCACATCCACCTTTCCGCAAGGTCCTCGACGGCATCGCCTCGCGCGAGCAGATGTTCCGACTGTTCGACCATCACAAGGACGACCCCCACTTCGACCCACTCTCCGGCAAGCCCTATGCAGGCGAATGGTTCGAGATAGAGGCCGCCGGCTACCACTTGATGCTCGCGCTCCTCCCACCGCTGTTCCAGAGGACCGGCATGTTCGGCATGTCCGAATACCGAGCCGGCAACGTCACCAGCGTCTTTTTCTCGATCACGATTCGCGGCCGCGAACGCTGGTTCCACGGATTCTGCAATCTGACCGACAGGCACAGTCCGGACGCGATGCGGGCGGCCATCATCGCCCACGAGACGGGCGCGGCCGACAGCATGACGCGCGAGGAGAAGCTCGAAGCAATCTGGAACGCCACCCATCCGGACTTCCGCGGGATCGCCGGTGACACCGATTCGAACGCGTGGCCCGAAGACTGCTACGGCAAGCGCAAGATCGTCATCGGTGATCGCGGTGCTGCCGTCTTCAAACTGCTCGACCACCTGACCGACGAGGAAATCGATGCCAGGATGCCGGCCGTCCTTGCCCGGCGCACCAGAAGGGGAGGCAGCAACAATGCGGACCCCTCGTAGGAAGCAAACGGCCGCGACCGCACACGGCTACGAAGCGCGCTCGACCTATACGGCCAATCTCGGCGTCCCCGATCGCCTCCAATACCGGCGCACGTTGCCCGGCGCGCCGACTGTCGCCGACCTCGTGCGCCCCGGAGACACGATCGCGACCTCCTACCGCACCGGAGGCGTCGTGATCGAGGTGACGGAATATTTCTACAAGGCGCCGACCGGCGAAACGCTGTCGCACTTCACCATAGTCTACATGCCGGCCGATCGCGCTCGAAGATACCGCGATAGCGACCGGCATTGGATCAACGAATGTGTCGCCGTCGGGGACCGCATCCTGATGCTCTTCGAGGCCAATGCCGACGAGGTCTCCGTCGTCGGTCGCATTCGCCCGGCTGATGCCGTGCGCCCCAGGAGCATCCTGATCACCTAGCCGCCGCCGATCGGAAGATGAGCGGACATCTTATCTCGACAAAATGTCGGAACCATCCCAACTGAAGGAGAACCCCATGACCATTCCAGGCCGCACACGCGAAGTGAAGCAGAACATCGAGTCCTACGGACAACACCTGTCCCAGGTGTTCGGCGATGGATCCGATCCCGGCTTTATCTACACGATCGGCAATGCCGATCGTGGTCTCCCGGAGCTTCTGCTGATCGGCGACTTCCCGTCCCATATCGCCGCGGGACTGCTCAACGAGCTCGGCGCCAAGATGCGGGAAGACGGCAAGCCGCTCGCCACAGGCCTTGTCGATATCGGTTGGTCGATTCCCGTAAAAGTCCGTCAGGCCGGTCCGCTCGCGCGCTCGCGCTACACCATTCGCGGAGACCGCGCGCGCCGCTGCCGACTGGCTCGACGACATGATCAACCAGTCTTCCAACCTTCAGCGAATCTGACTCTACGTCAGACCCGCCACCTTCCAGAACGACGAATCGAAGCCCGGCCTGCCGGGCTTTCGCTTTTTCCGGGCCCGCGCGAGCGACCCCCAACCGCATCCAATCAGGAGAATTACGATGATCATGCACGACTGGCGATTGCATGAAGAGATATCATCCGACATCGACGCAAGACCGTGGGACGTCCTGGTGAAGGAGGCGACGGCGACAAGCTACCGTATCGAGGCGACCTGTCCCGACAGGACCGAACGTCAGCTCTGGCTCGAAATCCAGGACGGCAATCTTGTCGTCCACGCATACGATCCCGAGCACGAGGAGCCGGTGAACCTGCGCATCTCCAGAACCGACATCACCGTCGACACGGAACGCGAAGGCCAGGCCCTGCGACGTGCCGATAAAAAGCGCTTCGCTGCCATGCAGGCGTTCGTCCGGCAAATGTCAGCCATGTCGCTTCCAGAGGAAGAGACCACGGGCGATCTCGACGAATTCATCGCCGATCTCGATGAGGAGCGGCTTTTCGGAGCGTACCACACCTTCATGTACATGATCCGGTCGGCCCGAGAGATCGAAAAATGACCATCGTGGCAGGCTCCGCCACCGCACCGATCGGGGCGGCCACACGACGTGAGGCGATTGATGTCGCGCCCGCCTGTGCTGCGGCTCGGCGCGAAGGCCGCGGCCAGAGAGGCAGAGGCGGGCCGGATGGGGCTGGTGTCGGGGGCCGGAAAGGGAGTCCGACACCGTCGACCCCGACCATCAACGACGGAGCCTGTCATGAAAGCCCACATCGCCACTGTCGATCTTGTCATCCGCGCCGGATCATGGGCCGAGGCCTGCGATGGCCTGAACTGTCTTCTGACCGCCAGCGGTATTCATGACGATACCGACCCGGTCCTTTTCGACTGGGCCTATGTGCCCGAACAGAAGTTTCCCGATGACGCCTGGCCGAAGGAAATCGAGCTGCCGGAAGGATGGCTCGACCTTCCGGACGAACCGAACAGCGTTTCGCGGCTGTTCCCCGATCGCGAGCACATTGAGCCAATGCTGGTCATGAGCACTGCCCATCTCGACGAGCAAGCCCGCAGCTTTCTCGACTCCGGCAAGGGCATTGTCATCCCGTTCGAGCACGGCTGGATCGTTTACGCCAGGACGGAGCACCGTGGTCCGCTCGCAACCCTGCTCGACTACGCACTCTCGCGCGTTTGCCTGTGGATCAAATTCGACAGCACCGCTCCGCTGATCCAAGACCTTCCGATCTACGACTGGTGATCGTGTCGGAAAGCACAGGAACCGAGCCGATGTGCAAAGTTCTCAACAAGCATGTCGACGTGATTCCGACCGGTGCCGAATATATCGGCCGCGGATCGAAATGGGGCAATCGCTTCATCATCGGCCGCGACGGCGACCGGGCGACGGTCATCGCCAGATACGAGCGCTGGCTCGCCGATCAGCATGACCTGTTGCGCGCGCTGGACGAGTTGCGCGGCCGCGACCTTGTCTGCTTCTGCGCACCAAAACCCTGTCACGGCCACCTGCTCCACCGGCTGGCCAATGCGACCCGCGCAGACCGCATCGCCTGGTGGCGCGGGATCAAGTGGAGCGCGTAGCCGACGATCGTTGGACGAGGAGTGAGCCGTCCGCACATGGCCGCTCCCATAGACAACAGCACTGATGTCCACTCCCGGCCGGCGCTTGCGCCGGGCTTTGTCGGTTCAAAACAGGAGAAAACCCATGCCCACCTTCACCATCGAGACGACCTACCGCATGCCGTACTACCGACAGGGCACCTACGAAGCCGCGACGCCCGAGCAGGCCTGCCGTCTCGCCATCGAGGATGAAGACTGGTCTGGCGAATTGCCTGACTACGAATGCGCCGGCCCCACCTATGTCACCGGCATCTGGAAAGGCCGGGACGCCGCCTATGAAGGCGAGGAAGTCGACGTGCCGTCGCATTTCGACGAAACGGCACACCGCATGATCAGCCACTTTCACGAGCTTCTCGCACAGCTCGCCCATATCGCCCAGCCGACCGGTCTGCCCGCCGCGGAATTCGACCGTTGGCTGCCGAAAGCGACGGCGGCGGTCGAGAAGGCGCGCGCCATTATCCACGAGCAACGCGATCCGGATCAACCCGCCGCCGACAACGTGCTGGCGTCGTCATGACGATGCCGGCGCGCTCTGCCGGGTCACACTCACCATCAAAGGAGAAACCGCTATGAAGAACAACGTTCCCGACGTGCATGTCCTCGACCGCGCCATCCCGCCGGGGAGGTGCTACTGGCCGAGTATGGAGACATATCCGCCGACGAACGGAGACCGGCCGAAACGGTCCTGGACACGAAACTGGGCTGGGGCCGGACAACCGTCCGCTTGGTCGCAGTCACCGCGGGCTGGGCCATCGCCGGTTCCATGCTGCGCTGGGACAATGGCTGTTTCGCCGTCCGCTGCGAAATCGATGGTGCGATCCACGGCAGCCGCTACGCCACCTTCGATCAGGCAGCCGAGCATTTCAATCGCATTCCGGGCGAAAGGACACGACTATGAGCCAGTCATTCGAATGGTTCGATAAGCTCACAACCGCCGCCGAAAGCACCGACGAAGGCAGGCTGTTCAAGGCGGCGGGCTTCGACCTTCATCATACCGGTGGCGGTTGCACCGCATGGCGACGCGCTGCCGTCGACGGATACCACATCCTGGTCACCGACAGCACGGGAACCGATCATCGTCTGGGAGACAGCTATGTCATCGACGCCGCCCACCCCGATCGCTGGCTGATCGGCCTCCACCTCGACGACGGCGACCATCTCGAAAGCTTCGACGCCGCCACCGTTGTCCAGGCAATAGAAGCCGCCGGCCGCCTGGATGAGGCCGCCCGCCGGTTCAGCCCCGATGGCGACCAGCTGGTGCCAGGCTCGCCGAAAACCTCGGCCGCGACGATAGCGGCCATGCTGTCGGAGTTGATTGAGACACATATGCTCAAGTGCGATGAGGCATTCCCCCACCCCGACGACTGCCCGGCGCATGTCATCAGCGAAGTCCACAAGACCGCCGCCTGGATCCAGAGCATCAGGACTTCCGGCACCGGCGCCGGTCATCTGATCGAGCTGTCACTGGATGACGACACGTCCTTCCATATTCGCGTGGAGGAAGCCTGATGTTGCGCAAAATGGAAGGTTTCAAGCGCGTTACGGACAGCAGCAAGGTGTACCGCACCCGGCCGGACGGGATCGGCGGGCACAAGGTCTATGTCGAGATCACCCGCTGCGTGAACGACGTGCATGACGTGGTCTACTGGCAGCGCATTCCCGATGGCCCTCGGGCACGAGCAGTCATCGCCAGAATGGAGGACGCGTAATGGCGAAAGTCTTTGACGTGATTGTCACTCGCAACATCACCGAAAGCTGCACGATGCTGATCGAAACGGAGAACCGAGCAACTGCGATCATGCTGGCCCATGAGCGGTCCCGCACGGACCTCGATCTGGTGTGGGAGCAAGACGACACTCCCAATGCCAGCGCTGAATATTGTGTGACGCGCTGCGAGCTTCAGGGGGTAATTGGATCATGAAGATCATGAAGACGGTAATCAGTGTGACAATCATGCACCCCGAAGATGAACCCCTCGACCACAAGTCCCTCGGCGAGATGGGCTATCAGATCGATGAGGGCGACTGGCTGGGGCGAATAGGCACGCTTTCCGAAGAGACCGTACCGCCAGACAAGATCGTGGCAGAAGCCAAGGCGCTGGGGAACGACGGTAGCTTTCCCGAGTGCATGGGCTGGCTGCCGGACGATGCCGGGGAGCTGATCGAGCAAGACAACGGGGCGCGGACGGGCGACGATTAGGGAAATCGCCTGGTGAACGATCAATGAAGTCTCCGAAGCCCCGCCGATGTCCTGGGAAGCGGTCTTCGGAGCCGGGATTGGCAGAAAGATGCTGACCGTCATGGCGTCGGTTCGCTGACGGCCGCAAGGTCGTCAGGCCGATATGTCGCCAGCGTCGCCCGCGCTGGAACCGCAATCGGCGGTTCGGCGGTGCGAGAGGGAGAGGGGGGCCGGGAGGCGGGTGGCCCGGGGCGCGGAGAGAGCGCCGCCGGAGCTTCCCCCTCACGACAAGGATCTCCCATGAACATCGTCACGACCACATCGGCCGCCGCCGCGGCCGGCCCTCTCGCTACGCCCAACCATGACCCGGCGCAGCGCGCCGCCGCGATTCTCGCGGCCGCAGGCCGTCTCGTTTACTATCTGGAGCGTGGCCAGCCGATCGGAGCCGCCACCCTGCGCAGCACGATGACCGAAGCCCTCGGCGGCACCGACGCCCAGGGCCACTGGAGCTGGAAGGACGCCTATGAGGCGACAGAGGTGGCTCAGGTCCTGTTCCTTCGCAAGTTCGGCGCCGCCATCACCGCACAGGCACAAACCCGGCAGGCGGCGCTCGCCATGCTGACGAAGGTCGCCGGGCATGTGCCGACCCACACGCGCCGTTCCGAGGAAAGCCAGGCGCTCCAGCAGCTGTCGACCCCGATGCCGCTTGCCTTCGTCGCGTCCCGCGCCGCCGGCATCATAGCCGACGATGTCGTGTTCGAACCCTCCGCCGGCACCGGGCTTTTGGCAATATGGGCCGAACTCGCCCGCGCAAGTCTTTCCCTCAACGAATATGCGCCGGTTCGCCGCGCGCTTCTCGCGGACCTGTTCGCCCGCGCGACGGTGACGCGGCACGATGCCGCCCATATCGATGACTATCTCGATCGGAGGGTCCGTCCGACCGTCGTGCTGATGAACCCACCGTTCTCGGCGGGCATCCATGTCGAGGGCGTCGTGGCCGACGCCGCATGGCGCCATCTCACCTCTGCCTTCGCGCGTCTTGCGCCCGGCGGCCGCCTGGTCGCCATCACCGGCTCGGGCCTGTCTTCCGACAATCCCAGATGGCGCACCGCCTTCGAGCGCCTGCAGGAACAGGGCACGGTTCTGTTCAGCGCGGCGATCGACGGCAGTGTCTATGCACGGCACGGCACGACTGTCGAGACACGGCTCACCGTCATCGACAAGATCGCCGCCGGCGATCCGAAGACGCTGGCCGCCTCGAGGGGCACCGCGCCGGACCTGCCGACCCTGCTCAGCTGGATCGGCGATCTCCCACCGCGCTCCCCGTCGACGTCACCGACGTCGATCGGTGCGCTGGCGAACGGTGTCCTGCGCGGCGTTGCGGCGAAGATGGCCGCCCGCAAGGCGGCCGACGCGCGGCGACCGGCAGCGGTCACCACTCCGTCCAGCCGGCGAACTGAGCACGCCAGCAAGCCGCGCCCCCTCGCGCCCCGCGCAGCTCCTGCCCCCTCCGAAGATGACATCGTCGAACTCTTCTACGAATTGCGCGATGCGCCCGCAGTCGATCCCATCGCCGCGGCCGACGGTATCTACGAGCCATACCGGGTTCAGTCGATCCACATCCCCGGCGCAAAACCCCATCCCGACAAGCTGGTCGAGTCTGTCGCCATGGCCTCGGTCGCGCCGCCGAAGCCCAGCTATCGCCCGCATCTGCCCAAGCGCATCGTCGCCAATGGCGACCTGTCCGACGCCCAGCTCGAAAGCGTCATCTATGCCGGCGAAGCACACTCCGGCCATCTCGCCGGCCACTGGAGTACCGACGCGACCTTCGACAATCTCAAGACTGTCGCCCCCGATGCCGAAGGCGCGGTCCGGTTCCGGCGCGGCTGGTTCCTCGGCGACGGCACCGGCGTCGGCAAGGGCCGCCAGATCGCCGGCATTCTGCTCGACAACTGGCTGAAGGGACGCCGCCGCCATGTCTGGATCTCCAAATCCGACAAGCTGATCGAGGACGCCCAGCGTGACTGGAGCGCGCTCGGCCAGGAGAAGCTGCTGATCACGCCGCTCTCCCGGTTCCGGCAGGGCAAGCCGATCAAGCTGAAGGAAGGCATCCTCTTCACCACCTTCGCGACCTTGCGGACCGACGAGCGCGAGGGCAAACGGTCGCGCGTCCAGCAGATCGTCGACTGGCTCACCGGCGCCGATGAACCGGACCTTTATCCGACCGACGAACCGCACATCTTCGATGGCGTGATCGTCTTCGACGAGGGCCACGCGCTGGCTAATGCAGTCGGCGGCAAATCCGATCATGGCGCAAAGGCGCCCTCGCAGCAGGGCAGGGCGGGTCTTCGGCTCCAGCGCGCCCTTCCCGATGCCCGCATCGTCTATGATTCCGCCACCGGCGCAGCAGATGTGGAATCCCTCGGCTATGCCGAGCGGCTCGGCCTGTGGGGAAGCACCGATCTCCCCTTCGTGACGCGATCGGAGTTTATCTCCGCAGTCGAGGATGGCGGCGTCGCCGCCATGGAGGTGCTCGCCCGCGACCTCAAGGCGATGGGCCTCTACGCGGCGCGATCCCTTTCGTTCGAAGGCGTCGAATACGACATTCTCGAACACGAGCTGACGCCGGACCAGATCCGCATCTACGATTCCTACGCCGAGGCCTTCCAGGTGATCCATACCCATCTCGACGCCGCGCTCGAAGCGGCCGGGATCACCAGCAAGGACGGGACGCGCAACAAGCAGGCCAAGGCGGCAGCGCGCTCGGCCTTCGAAAGCTCCAAGCAGCGCTTCTTCAATCACCTGCTGACCTCCATGAAGACGCCGGCCCTGATCGCAGCGACCAATCGCGATCTGGACGAAGGCCTGGCCTCCGTCATCCAGATCGTGTCCACCGGGGCGGCGCTGACCGAACGCCGGCTCGCCCAGATCCCGACCGAGGAATGGGCCGACATCCAGGTCGACGTGACGCCGCGCGAATATGTCATCGACTATTTGATGCACTCGTTTCCGGTGCAGCTTTTCGAGGAATATTCCGACGAGAAAGGCGACGTCTTCTCGCGGCCTGTCTACGATGACGCCGGCAATCCGGTCATCTGCCGCGATGCGGAGCGGCGGCGCGACGACCTGGTGGAAAGGCTCGGCAGCCTGCCAGCCGTCCCCACGGCCCTGGACCAGATCGTCCAGACATTTGGCACCGACCGCGTTGCCGAGATCACCGGACGGTCACGCCGTATCGTCCGGCGAGCCGACAGCGGGTCGATCGCCCGCTTCGCTGTCGAGAACCGGCCTGGAAGCTCCAATCTCGACGAGGCGCGCGCCTTCCAGGACGACGAGAAGGGCATTCTTGTCTTCAGCGATGCCGGCGGTACGGGGCGCTCCTACCATGCCGATCTTGGTGCCAGGAATCAGCGCCGCCGGCGGCACAATCTGCTGGAGGCAGGTTTCCGCGCCTATGTCGCCATCCAGGGTCTCGGCCGCTCCCATCGCACCAATCAGAAACAACCGCCATGGTTCCGCATGATCGCGACCAATGTGAAGGCTGAACGGCGGTTCCTGTCGACGATCGCGCGCCGTCTCGACACGCTCGGTGCGATCACCCGCGGACAGCGGCAGACCGGCGGGCAGGGCATGTTCCGCGCCGAGGACAATCTGGAATCGCAATATGCCCATGATGCGCTGCGCCAATTCTATGGCCTGCTCCATCAAGGCAAGATCGACGGCTGTTCGCTGACGCGGTTCGAGGCGATCACCGGCCTGTCGCTGACCACCGAGGAAGGCGGATTGCGCGACGAACTGCCGCCAATGCACACCTTCCTCAACCGCATGCTGGCACTGACGATCTCCATGCAGAACCTGTTGTTCGAATCCTTCGAGCAGCTGCTCGCCGCGCGCATCGAGGGCGCGATCGCCGCCGGCATCTACGACCAGGGTCTTGAAACCCTGTCGGCCGAAAGCATGACGGTCAAGGAACGGCGCCTGATCCACACCCATCCGGCGACCGGCGCGCAGTCGCACCTTTTGACCATCGAGCGCCTCGTCCGAAACCGGCCGACGACGCTCAAGGAGGCCTTGTCGATGGCTGCCTTCGATCCCCGCGCCACCTTCATGGTCAATGCGAAGTCCAGGCGGGCCGCGGTGATGATCCCGACCCGCTCGATCATGCTCGAAGACGGGGCCGTGGTGCCGCGCGTTTCCCTCTACAGGCCGATGGGCGATGTCCGTTTCGAAGCAAACCAGCTCAAGGAGACGAACTGGGAAGAGGCCGACAAGCAGGTCTTCGCCGAGGCTTGGGAGGCCGAGCTGACGACGATCCCCGCGTTCACGACCTCGACGCTGCACATCGTGACCGGTTTGCTTCTGCCGATCTGGAAGCTGCTGCCACGCGACCACTGCAAGGTCTTCCGCCTGGAAATCGACGGTGGCGGGCCGATCGTCGGCCGGTTGATCGCACCATCGGAGCTATCGCGGCTGTGCCGCAATTTCGGAATCGATCAGACGCAGATCATCGGCGCCGACCAGGCCTGGAAAGCAGTGCTCAACGGATCCTCGATCATCGGCCTTGCCGGCGACATGACGCTACGCCGGGTCCGTGTGATGAACGACTACCGTGTCGAGCTGGCCGGGTTCACCCCCGACATGCGCGACTGGCTCAAATCGATCGGCCTGTTCTCCGAGCTGATCAACTGGAAGCTGCGCTTCTTCGTTCCGACCACCGAGGAGGGACCCGCCATCCTCGCCAGGCTCCTGCAGCGCCATCGCCTGATCGATGTCGCCGGCATCTGAGAGAGGAGGACACTCATGTCGTCCGCCTCGGACCTGGCGCGCCGACTCGGCCAATATGCCGAGGCGGTATGCCGTGCATACCTCTCCAATGGACGTCGCTCGGGCAATCACTGGATTGTCGGCGACGTCCGCAATGCAAGCGGGCGGTCTATGCATGTCCGCCTGAAGGACAGCCCGAAGGGCCCGGCCGGAAAGTGGGTCGATGAGGCCACCGGTGAATATGGTGACCTGCTTGACGTGATCGAGCTCAGTTGCGGCCTCGTCGAATTCCGCGACGTCGCCGACGAGGCCCGCCGGTTCCTGAACGAACCGCATCCGGAACCTGCTGCTCCTTCCCCTGGCGCGCAGCGCCATCCGGCCGCGCAACGCGGCTCTGCCGACGCCGCGCGCCGGCTGTTCGCCATGTCGAAGCCGCTGGCCGGCACGCTTGCCGAACGCTATCTCGCTGCGCGCGGCATTCTCTTGCCCACGCGCGAGCGCGCCCTGCGTTTCCATCCGGACTGCTTCTATCGCGATCTCGTGACAGGCCAGATGTCCGCCTTCCCGGCGTTGATCGCAGCCGTGACCGATCTCGACGGGCGCGTCACAGGCATCCAGCGCACATGGCTCGACCGAGCGGGCGCAGGGAAGGCGCATCTCGAGGATCCCCGCCGCTCTCTCGGTCACCTGCTGGGCAACGGCATCTGGCTCGGCCTTCGACCCGGTGCGCCCATCCCGGTCATGGCCGCCGGCGAGGGTTTCGAGACGATGGCCTCGCTGCGCACCGTGATGCCGGCGCTGCCGGTGGCCGCCGCCACTTCGGCCAGCCACCTCTCCAGCCTGAGCTTTCCGGCCGGCTGCCGTCGCCTCTACATTGCGGCCGATGCGGATGCCGCCGGCCGACACGGCATCCGGCGTCTCAGCCAGCGCGCAGGTGAGGCCGGGATCCTGAGCATGGTGCTGCGCCCGCAGCTCGGGGATTTCAACGACGATCTGCGCCAACTCGGGCCGAACCAGCTCGCGGCGTGGCTCGCCGATCAGCTCGTTCCGGAGGATGCCCGCTGCTTCCTGCCGTCCGGATGACCGGTTCGGGCCGGTAGGCGGGCAGGGCCGCGGCGTCACGGCAAGGCGCGCAGGCACGGCAGGGTTCCATCGGAGAGGCCGCGCCCGCGGCCTGCCTGAGAGGCGATCCCTGCCACCCCCGGGCCACGGCCGCAACGGCTGCGCCGTCCTCCGCTGCGCTCCGGCCTGCGGTGCGGCCGCGCCCCGGGCGCGGCCGGGATGCGCTGTCAGGCCGCGATGGGCGCGGCCACAACCAACGGAGACACGCCATGACCTACGAGCTTCCCTTCGATGACGCCTACGAGCCCTACCACGCTTCCTCGCCGACCGACCGCGTCATCCTCGAACTCCAGATGTACGGCCATCGTCCACATCAGGACGAGCCCGATCCCAGACCCTTGCCCGACGACGAGGTGATCCGCACCGGATTGGCCGGGATCGTCGAAACCTTCGCTGGCATGCTGGGCGACACCAGGCTCGAACCCGACCTCGACGACCTGCTCTGGTCCTTCGCCAACGTCTTCCACCGCGCGGCCGAACGCGTCACCCGCAGCCTCGACCGTAACGAGGAGGCACAACGGTCCAGCCAGCGCGAACAGGACGGCTCGGAGGTGAAGTCGGTGGAACTGGAACGGCTGACGGCCGAAGGCATCACCTACATCGAGCGCCGCAACGTCCTCGAAATCATGCGCGACGAAGCCGCCGACCTCTACGAGGCGCAGACCGGCTCGGCCTGGCGACCCCGCTCCGGCTCCAAAGTGAACCACCGCAATCTCACCTCCGCGGTGATCGACAGCCGCGACTTCCTCGCCGCCCGCAGACGGGCCGAAACCGAGATCCTGCTTCCCAACGGCCCGAAAATCGCGCTCACGGGCGGGCTCGACTTCAACGACCACAATCTGATCTGGGACAAGCTCGACCAGATCCACGCCAAGTACGAGGACATGGTTCTCTTGCATGGCGGCGCGAAGACCGGCGCGGATCTGATCGCCGACAAATGGGCGAGCACCCGCAACGTCACCGTCGTGCCGTTCCCGCCCAACTTCGTCAAATATCCCCGCAAGCAAGCGCCGTTCAAGCGCAACGACGATCTGCTCGAAGTGATGCCGATCGGCGTCGTCGTCTTCCCCGGCGGCGGCATCCAGGCGAACCTCCGCGACAAGGCGCGCCGGCTCGGCATCCCGGTCTGGGAGTTCTCGGGAGACGGCGCGTGAGCGCCGTCTTCCCCGGATCCGTTCCGGAGCGCTATGCCATCATCATTTCGACGAACCCGACCCCCGCGCGGCGTCGGGTTCGTCCCACGTCGACAATTCGCTCGCGTCATCCGCAGATAGCGTTTCTTGCAAATATAGGAAATCTGGATATTATGGAAATCACCACGGAGACATGGCCATGCGGCAATTCACGACAGGCGATCTCAACAAGCAGGTTGGCGACGTCACCGATGCCGCCAGCCGCGAACCGGTTGTGCTCACAAAGCACCGCAAGCCGCGTTTTGTGCTGATGAGCTACGAACATTACGAGCGGATGCGCACCGGCCGCGATCCGCGTCGCGCCTATCATGTCGCGGATATGCCGGAGGAGCACCAGAAGCTCTTCGCTGCCGAATTCGAGCGGCTGGCGCGCGGCGAGGGCTATGACGATGAGCCGTGAATTTTTGCCCGGCCAGGTCATCGCCTATCCCTATCTCTGGGCATGGCAGCACGAGCGCGGCGAGACCGAAGGCCGCAAGGTTCGTCCGACCTGTGTCGTTGTCGCCATGCGCAGCGACGACCGCCTCACCCATCTGGCGTTGCTGGCGATAACCACACAACCGCCGCAAGCTGGTCGAACGGCGCTGGATGTCCCTGAGATCGAATGCAAGCGCGCTGGTCTCGGCGATCTCAAGCAGTGCTGGATCGTTGTCGACGAGTACAATTATGATATCGTCGAGCGCTCCTGGTACATTGAACCTGGCAGCGATGCCCTCGGACGCTTCAGCAGAGCCTTCGTCGCCAGGATCGCCAACGCCTTTATTGAGGCACGCCAGTCGGGGCAGCGCGTCAGCCGTCTGGATTGACGTCTTCCAGCTGGCCAACAACGTCGCCGGGTCCCGGAGCATTGTGACATCAACAGCGACGCGAGCCGGCCTTCGGCCGCTCGGGCTCCGGGCGCGGCGTGCCGCCGCGCCCGTCTCGCCATGTCTCCCGCCAAAGGGGGCTGCTTTGTCTGCGGCGGTATCCGGCTCGCGTGAGAGAGAGGAGGGCTGGAGCCGGGGTGCTGTGTTCCAGAGAAAGGAGAGCGACCATGGCGATGATATTCCTGGGCGGTTCACGTGATATCTTCGAATTGCCAGCCCCCGTGATCGAGAGGATTGGCGCGATCGTTGCCGCCGAGCACGGCGTGCTGATCGGCGATGCGCCGGGAGCCGACGCCGAGATGCAGGGCCTGCTTGCGGGCTATAAATACGAGCATGTCGGTGTCTTCCACGCTCGGGCCGAACCGCGCAACAATCTCGGCGACTGGGCTGCTTACCACATTCCGCCGCCGGCGGGCGCGCAAGGCTTCGCTGTTCATGCGGAGAAGGATCGCGAGATGGCCCGGCGCGCCGATTTCGGACTGATGATCTGGAACGGGGAATCGCCGGGGACCGCCCTCAACATGCTGCGGCTGGCGCTGGCCGGCAATCCTTGCGTCATCTACGACACGATGCGCCGGACGGTGTGTACGCTGCACGACACCGCCGACTGGCGCGCGATGATCGAAGACGCAGGGCCGGACATCCGTCGGCAGATCGAGACCCGGATGACGCCCGACGAGTGTCTCGACCTGACCGCGTGAGCCGCGACGCGCATCCGCTGGGTCCGCTGGGCTTGAACCGCCGATGCCGATGTTTCAGCAGTGCGACGCGCCGACCCCTTGCAGACGGGCCTCGCGCACTGCGCGCCCGGTCGTTCGAGAGGATGACGCATCCCGTTCCCCGCTCCGCGAACCGCCTCGAAATTTCCCAAGGCGAAGCCACCCATGGCAGCCCGGCTCTCGGCGCCGGCAGGTTCTGCGCCGGAGCGCCACGACGGGGAGGCCCGGCCGGCGGAGATCCGGGAAGCCTGCGGTCTCGGCGATGCCCGGCAATCGTGGGCGTTCGCGCGGGGGGGGGGGTCCCGGGGCATCGGCGGTGAAAAGGCGCTGGCGGACGCGGGCGAGCCAGTCACTCCATCGATACGGGCTCGGCGGTCCGGCGGTGCATGCGTGGGGGCCTGATGTGCGTCGCCATCGGCCACATCCGGCCCATTCCCTGGTCATGTCGTCTTTGTAGAGGACCGCCTGCTTACTGCGGGCAACCCCTGAAGGGGTAAGACTCGACCGAAAATTCGGCAAAATTCGATTTCGGTTGTTTGATGCGGACCCAGGCACTTTCTGAAGACCGCGCCGCAAGCGGCTCGGAGAAAGTGCGGGTCCGCTTTGCTGCGGAAAATAGAATTTTGCCGAATTTTCGGTCGAGCTGCCCGCAGCAGGACGGCCCTCTCCTTCGACGCCATCGGGAATGGTCCCGATGCAACCGAAGGAGAAGTACAATGGCCACCACGATCGCACAGCTCACCGAGAAGCCCGACGGCTCGATGGAAGGCGTCTTCGCCACGATCCGGGTCAACGCCCCGATCACCGTCGTCCCCAACACGAACAAGTCGCACGAGGACGCCCCGGACTACCGGGTCATCAACAAGCGCACGGGCTTCGAGATCGGCGCCGGCTGGGTCTCCACATCACAGCGGTCCGGCAAGGACAAGACCTCGTTCAAGCTGGAAGCTCCCGAGTTCGGCGTCATCTTCGGCAACCTCGCTCCCGCACCCGGCGGCGAGGAAAACAAGAAGGTCATCCTCTGGAACAACCCGGAGTGAGCCGCGACGGGCCGGCCCCGCAAGGGGCCGGCCCTCTCTGTGTTCAACACGATCAGGAGGCTTCCATGAGCCGCTACGCCATCACCGTCACCAGCCAAGGGCGCTCCGACACGCAAGCCATCATCGGCTACGATCCGCCGCTGCGCACCTTCTTCCTGCAAGCCTTCCCGGACGAAGCCGGTGAGGATCTCGCTCTTTGGCTGGGCACGAGCGACCGCCAATACGAAACGATCGATGCCCTGCACATGGCGGCGCTCTCCAGAGGCTACAGCTTCATGCCGCTGCCCGCCGATGTCGCCACGCAGCTGAATGCAGACCGCGCCGATGAAGCAGAACGCCCGCCGCATGACGGCCCGCTCGCCGCCTTCCTGCGGTATCTGCAATCGAAGTAGCCGTCACGAAAAGCCCGCGCCGGACGATCTCCGGCGCGGGCTTTTTTGTGCTTGCCTGACCGCCACCTTCAACCATCAGCCGATACGTCGCGGTATCCGCGTCGCCGCTTGACGCGTGATAGCGCCTGGCGTGCCGCGGCGGCTTCCCGCGCGGTCTCATAGAGGTCGATGCGCATGCGGCCGGCCCTGCCGATCCGTCCCCATTCACGCACGAGGCAGATGTCGCCGAACAGGCTAGGCATAGACGACATGCGATAGAACCGCGCCATGTTGCGCGCAGGATCGATGCGGTGAAAATGGATCGCGTCTTCAGTCTGCATGATCGGATCGTCGCGTCTGAGACTGATGCCGTCCAACGAGTTCTATGAATCGATCCGTCTCCATCGATTCACGATGCTGATGCATCCGCTGCAAGAGCGGGATATGGGCGAGCCGGCCTGCGGCCGACCGCGCTCTATTCGCGGCCTGCAGCCGCTCACGGAGCCTGCCGAAGCAGTCTCCGCCTTCGGTGACGATCGCCTCTCGCTTGCTTCAGGGACCGGTTCGACCGGCCCCCTGAAGCAGACGAGGGGCATTCCCTCGCGCACCCGGCCGGCTGGTCGCCGGATATGGACGCGCCCCCTCACGGGGGCGCGGGTCTATCTCTCTGACGGCCCAGTCTACTGGCCGCTCCCATCGCCTCAAGGACTGCGCGGCGCCTCCAATTTTCTGCCGCCGCCCTGAAGAAGGGCGGCGGCAGAAAATCGGTTCCTCCGCTTGCCGCCTCCGGCGGTCGCTGCGCGATCCTTGACCCGACGCTCGACTTGCCCGTCGCCGTGGCTCCGTCATCAAGATGAAGGAGACCATGACATGGCACACAACACTCTCATGCTTATCGCGCAGCTGTCAGGTTTGCGCATCAACGTTCTCGCCAACCGCCTCGGCTGCGACAGCGGAGTGGCGCTCACCGTACACGACACCCTCGCGGCGAAGCTTGCGAAAATGATCGCAGCGCAGCGCAGGATCCTCGCCGCCGACCGGGCGCGTGTCGCTGCGCGCGGTACGCAGGACGAAGAGGACGCTTTCTTCGATCTGCACCACTACCAGACGGCGTTCTATGAGACGTGGCTGATCGAACCGATCGCGCTCCTCGACGACTATCTAGTGGACGACCTCACCAACGAGTACTTTCATTTCTACATCGGTGAATGGCGCCACCGGGACGGTGAGGTGCCGATCGCGGTGCCGGTTCCGGCCGAACGACTCTGCGGTCTCGATACAATCATCACCGAGATCGAAGATGTCACCGGAGCCCGGTTCAGCGTCGAGAACGTCTACTACAGCGAAGCGGAAGCCGAGGCGGCGTGGTGGCAAAGCGTCGGCATGGATCCGGAAACGGTCTTCGGCGACGAGGTTGGCCGCCTTTGACGGCCCGGAGATCGGGGGCGGTGAAAGCCGCCTCGATCTTTTCATGTCTCAGCCACGCCGCGCCGAGGTTGACGTCGCCGCCCGGCGCGACAGCCCGCTCTTCCCACTTGTGCGCCACCGACCGGATCGACCGGCCGCTGGCGCAGACGAGGGTTTTCCCTCGCGCTCCCCGCCGGCTGGTCGCCGGATATCGACGCGCCCTTCGGGCGCGGGGTCTTCCTCTGACGTCCCATTGTGCGCCAGCCCATCCGGCGTCAAGGACTGCACGGCCCCTCCAATTTTCAGCCGACGCCCGAAGTGGGCATCGCCAGAAAATCGGGTCCTCCGCTTGCCGCCGCAGGCGGTCGCTTCGCGATCCCTGACCCCTCTGGTCAACAGCGTGAACGCCTTTCCGTCAGACGAAAAGGAGTTCATCATGACACGCATCTTCAATCCCTACATCGCCCTCGACACCATCGATGCCATCCGCAGCAAGGTTCTGATCGGCCGTGACGAATGCCGAACGCAGTTCGCCCGGACCCTTCACGCCAACCTCGCCGGGATGCTGGACGCGATGCGCGCCGATGTCGAGAAGGAGGTTCCCTATTGGATCGAGCAGAACGCAAAGCGCCATAGATCCGAAAGGGACCGGTCGTTGTTCGAGCTTTACTTCATGCGCCCATGTTTCGAACAGCACTGGATCGACGAGGGGCCACATTCGGTGCTCGATGAAATCAGCGTCACAGTTTATGCAGTCGAACCCGGCATTGCGTGCGGCGTGACACTCAGCCACACCGACGTTCCGGCCTCTGAGCTCGAGGGTCTCGACGCGTTCTTCGCCGACATCAAGCTCAAACTCGGCGTCACCATCAAGGCGGCGAAGCTCACCCACCGCCGCTGATGGCAAAGGGAGGCAGGTCGCCTGCCTCCCTTTTTTCTTCCAGAAGCTTAAGGCTCTCGTCGCCTCTTCGGGGCTTTCGACGCGCCGTCATCCACAGTGTCGGGCGACAATTCCTCGACAAGCATGAGAAGGTTCTGTGCAGTGGCGGCCGGAAGGTCGAGGATACGCTGCACGAGCTTGCTTTTGACCTCCGCCTCCTCCGGACTGTCGCCAAAGAATTGCGGCGCTGCCGCATAGATCGCATCGAAGGGCGAGAATCCCAGCAACTCGGCCAGATGCAGAAGCCGGGTGACCCTGAGCTTGGCGCCCGCCCGCTCATGGCGCGCATAAATCTCCTGATGAATGCCGATCATCATGCCGACCTGCTCACGGTTCAGGTTCAGCGCATCGCGCCGCTCGCGCAGAAAGCGGCTCAACCCCCTCTCCATGTCCAACAAGCTGCGAATGCCCTGAAATGACGGCTTGCGCCAGATCGGCTTTTCGACCTCGGAATCCTCGGTTTCGACAAGGCCATGGTTGTCGATGAAGGTCTGGATGTCCTTGATGGCCATCTGAGTGCAGCGCGCCTGCCGGTCCCTGTTGCGATCAAACTGACGTTGGAAATGCCGCCAACCCCCGTCGAGCGGCTGAAATCCAAACCAAATCGGTGACGCTCCTAGCAGGGATTCGGACTCAAATTCAACTCACCGGACTGCTTTCCCTTCCTCAATAGCCATTCGCGTCGAGAAACTCCCGAATGGCCTTTTCCATGATCACCTGCATCGAGGTCTCGGAATTGAACGAAGCCAGCTTCAGACGCCGCTTCGTCTCCCTGTCGAGATTGACATTAACGAAATGGGCGGCTCCCTTCATCCGCGCCCGCTTCATCCGACGCAGCGCCTTGCCCGCCTCGCTAGCGGTCTCCGCGCTACCCTGATCATCGACGACCGTCGCATCCGGGACGGTCTCCTCCCCGCCGCGCCCCACGCTTTGCGGACGCACGAGATTGAGTCCCGCCGCGACGCGCTGCCTGCGCGGCGCTGTCGCGAATTCGTCCAGCGACAATTTCTCTCCGCCGCTCATGCCGCATGCCCCGCGACCGCCGTGCCCGCCAACAAGGCGTCAACCTCCTCGACCAGCGCCTGCGTTTCACGCCGCGCCTTTGCGATTGCTTCCGTCACCTCCTGCATCTGAAGCGTGCCGATGCCATTGTGGATGTCCTTGTAGACATTGCGCTCGAAGACTTCGGTCCGGAACAGATAGGTGCCGACCTTGTCCTCTATGATCGGCCGGACCTTGCGATAGAGTTCCGTGTGGCGCACCGTCACCGTGATCCGGGTCCGCAGCACGCCGTGCCTGCATTTGCGACCGCGGGTCTCATTCACACGCAGCATGCTCTCGAAACTGTCGATCGCTCCCATCACCTCACGTTTGGAAGCCTGGATCGGCGAGATCACCAGATCGGCCGCCAGAATCACAGGGTCGACGAGCGACGTGTCCTCGCCGGGCGTATCAATCAGGACGTGATCGAACGTCGCCGCATTCCCCTCCATCCAGCGCTCGAACCCCCGAGCAGTCTTATGGCTGTACACCTCGATGCCCTCAGGCTGGGCATCCTTTTCCTGACAATCCGTCCACCACTTCATCAGATTGTTGCGGGCGTCCATGTCGATCATGGCGACGCTTCCACCGCGCAGGGCATACTCGCCCGCGATGTTCATCAGCGCGGTGGTCTTGCCAGCGCCCCCCTTGCCGTTGATGGCGGCGATCACGACGGTCATCGGCTCATCTCCCATGAAAATGTGTTTCTACTGACACACGAAGCCATTTCCGTGTGGACGTGGATTCACACCGTTATAGAAACACACGAACATGGAAAAAAACAATCATATAGATATTGAAAAGTGGAAAAACGGCGAAAAGAGCGGATTAATCGCTATCATAAGTGTTGGCAGGATACGGAAAAATGTGATACATTTTTCCTGACGATCGAGGGACAGGCCCTCGATCCGCGGCCTGCGGCCGCAACCACCACGATTACAGGTGTGGCTGGCGATGGTTCGCAGCATGTTCCAAGCGTCGAAACGGAAGGAGAAGGTGGCACATATCCGCTTCTCGCCTGCCGAGTACGATGCGGTGGAGGCGGCCGCGAGCGCAGCCGGGATGACCGTCTCCGCATTTGTCCGATCCCTGTCGATGGAGGGCGCCGGCGTGCGGCCATTCCTCGGGAAGGGGATCGCCTGGTGCTCGGCCTGCTCGCCGACGGCATGCGTGCGATCGGCGGCAACCTCAACCAGATTGCCAGGGCCATCAACACCGGCACGGTGCCTACCGAGGGCGACCTCACAGGCAGTATCAAGGACGCGCACAGCGTTGCGACCACGCTCGCATCCGAACTGGCTCATATGACACGGCGCTCTGCGGCTGCCCGACGCGGGGAGGGCGCCTGATGGAATTCTTTCCCGGCGCCTTCGAACGGGAGTGGGAGCGGCGGCGCGCCCTGCTGCTGCATGAACTGCAGCTCGGTCAGTCGGAAAAGAGCGACTGGGACGAGCCGCGAAGGGGAGGGGTCGCGCGGGTTGGCGATGAGGGGCTGGGCGGCTTTGACCGGGCGCGGCGGCGGCAGGGCGGAAGCGGAGCACGAGGGTCGCGTGGTGCCGCGGGAGCGGCCGGCCGCTCGATGCGGACGCGCTTTGGTGCGCTGGCGCGCGGCAGTCAGCCTGCCGTGGTCAAGCTGGCATCCTATGGTGGCGGCGCACGAGCCGGCGCGATGATGAGCTATGCGTCTCGAGGCGGGAAAGTCGCGGTCGAGAATGAGCGCGGCGAGCGCGTGCTCGGCAAGGATGCACTCGCCGAACAGCGGGCAGAGTGGGAGCATCTCTTCGACAATCGCACCGCCAGCCGCGATCTCGGCGTCTTCCATGTCTCGATCGATACTGCATCACTGCGCGATGACGTCGACCAGGATGGCCAATTGCGCGAGATCCTGCGCTCGGGGTTTGGTGATCGCCGTTTCGTCTACACCGCGCGGCAGCGATCTCCGGGGGATCTCCATGTCTCCGGCGTCTTGGTACTGCGCGATGGAGAGGGCGAGCGCCTGACCGGCGACCGCAAGGCCGTCGAGATCGTTCAACAGCGGTTTGATGACTCCGACGCCGGCCGGGATGTCGAAGCCCGGTTCCGATTCCATGGCTACGGCAATGGAGTTGAGTGGGGCACGGCGCGCGTTCGCGAGGTAGTTGCTGGAGCGGAGGGAGAGGTCCGGGACGACTCTGGCAAGCTGATCGGCGACGCCGAGCAGGCCGGCGATCTCGTCCAGAAGGAATGGCGCGAGGAACTGCACAGCCGCAAGGGCAGGGACCTCATGCACCTGATCGTCTCGGCGCGGGCCGGCACGGATGCGACCGCGTTTGAGGGAGCGGTCCGCGAGTTCCTAGGTGAGCAGTTCGCGGGGCATCGCTATGTATTCGCCGTTCACGATCCTGCGCTCGATCCGAAGGAGATGGCGGAGGGCGGCAAGCGGCCACACATTCATGCCCATGCGATCGTCACCATGCGTTCCGAGACCGGGGACCGGATCGTCACCAGTCCGCAGATGTTCCGGGAATGGCGCGCTGCTATGGCCGAGAAAGCGCGCGAGCAGGGCATCGACATGGAGCTGACCGATCGTCGCGAGTTTGCCAGCGCACCGGCGTATACGCGCAACCAAGTCCTGCCGGTCAGCTATCGCGGCCGCACCGAACACGAAGGCACCAGCTCAGCCGCGCACAGCCGCTATCGGGCCAAGCGCTCGAACGACATTCAACTCGCGTCCACCGACCGCAGCCGGCAGTACGCGGCAACAGCGGCCGAGGCCTGGAGTGATCTTGCCAATGAGGCGGGTGGTTCGGGAGAGGGCGTCTTCGCAACACGTCAGAGCCATCGTCTGGAACGAGCGACTGAGAACACTCAAAATGAGCGTCTTTTCGTAGATGTTGCGCAGGAATCCGTAAAAAACATAACTAATATGATAGAGTTGACCGAGTTCGTGAACGGTGAGGATGGACAGATGCGAGAGATGACGCGTCCGGAGTTCGAGGCCTACGAAAATCGTGTGGAGGCGGTCCTTTCGTCAGTGGAGCAGACGCTCGATGATATGGATCGTGCCAACTTCGACGAGATCGCTGCCGCAGCGCGCGAAGTGGTCGACATCCGCCGGGAATACCTCGAGGTCACTGAGCGCCAGGTTGACCGCGAGGGTGGGCAGGAGCTGCGCGGCTCGCGCGACGATCGGTCTGAAGATCCCAATGCCCAGTGGGATGCGGCCGTGGCGCGGTTCGGACTGGAGGCGGTGGAAACAGCGAACGAGGTTCTTGTTCAGGTCAGTCACTATCGCGAGGGGCTTGATCGGATCGAAGCAGGTGAACTGCCGCAATCCTACATGGCGAGCTATCGGGCAGGCCTCGACCGGGAAATCAACCGGGCCGCAGAATTGGCTGTCGATGGCGACAACCAGTATATGCGCGAAACCGCGAAATCGGATCAGGACCTGCAGCGTGTGATCGATCAGATCGAGCTGGCCGCGGCCGATCGTGCGCGAAGCGACAGGGATGAAGACAAGGATCAGAGGGTCGTTTCAATCGACGCCGGCACTAGCCGCCGGACCGACGGCGCGCTTGGCGGGTTCCAAGGTGCCGAAGCCGAGCAGCTTCGGGACCCGGGTCGGGAGGACCGTTCGACGCCGGAGCACGATGACCAGATCATCGAGCAGCAGCCGACGGTGCCGTCCGAGCAACGAACAAGGCATCCCGATGATCGAGCTGTCGAAAAGAAGACCGCCCTCGACGCGGAGCTTGCCAGATCGGATCCGCCGCAGCAGCATGTACCCCGTCTTCGTCAGATCGAGCTGGAACTCGAGGAGCGACAGGACCGCGATCGCGACGATCGCGAGAGATAGGAATTGGTCATGAAGAACGACAACTGGGCATACAAGTATGGTCCTCCTCCGGAGGATCTGTCTGAAAAAGACAGCGGCTGGCCAGGGACTTGGCTCTTGCTTGCCTTTCTAGTGATAGCTCCACTGATCTATTTTGGTCCCGAGCTTGGCAGCATCGAAGCGTGGATTGTCGATCTCTATCGTATGGCAGATCGTTGGATGGCTCCCATCAGAGAGTTCGTGTTCGGCTAGAAGCGCGACGACAACCAATGAAAATGACCCGCGAGCAGTTACACGATCTGGTCTGGTCGATGCCCATGACGGAGATTGCCCGGAAATCCGGCGTGCGCGACCAACACATCGCCAGGGCCTGTGACGGCGCGGAAGTTGCACGTCCTCGCGCCGGCTACTGGCAGAAGGTAGAGCACGGAAAAAGCGTAACCCGGATGGCTCTCGCCAATGATCGCTACGCGGCAAGCGACGTCATCACGATCGACGCATCGGGCTGGACAATCTCGTAGCCGTAGCCGGAAGACTTTGCGGATGCCTTGCGCCTGTTAGTCACTCCGGTGCCAATGCCCGAATGAGGGTTCGAAACGCTGCGCGGACCTTGCGATCCTCGATCTTTGCCAGCGCCTGCGCAATCACCATGTTGCTCCCGTGGATGAGCGGTTGCTCGGGCTGGTCGATCTGAGGGCCGACCCCCTCGAAGAAGAACGACATCGGTGCGTTCAGTGCGGCTGCTGCTCGCACTAACATGGTCACAGCCATGCGGTTCGTCCCGCGCTCATATTTCTGGATCTGCTGAAAGCTGACGCCGAGGAGTGCCCCTAGCTTCCGCTGGCTCAGCCCGAGCGATTGGCGTAGGGCGCACAGACGGCGCCCCACGATGACATCCACGGGATCACGACCGTCTTCGTTTTCTCGCGGACGGTCTGGGATCGGCGGTGGCGGATCGATGAAGAAGTCGGTTGGGGCAACGTCGAGGATCTCTGCCAACTTCTCCAGCATGTCGACGGTGGGAGAATGGACTTCACGCTCCAGATGGCCGACATAGGTTCGATACAGGCCGGCTTGCGCGGCCAATTCCTCCTGCGACATGCCTTTGCCGTAACGCATCCGTCGCAGGTTTTGCGCTACCACCGTTCTCAGCTTCATAGCCGAGACGGAACAGAATGCGCAGTAAACAGCGACGCAGTATAATGAGTGCTTTCGGGAAATCCACCGGCTTACCACCTTAAATTGGACGGCCTGAGCGTCAAAAATGGACGCGCTGAGCGCTGCAGCTTGAAAGAGTGACGCGAAGGCGCTCAGGTGGCGTTATCGCTTCTGAACGGCTATAAGACGACCAAAGGTTAAGAAGGCGGTCGAGGAAGTGCTTCGTGACCGTCTGGCTGACTATGGCTACACCGGAGTTAACGTTGCTCCCGGCCAAGATCGTGACGGCGATCCGGTTCTCCTGATCGATGTGCGCTACAAGGCCCTTGATAAGCCGATCGCTTCGAAAGCAACCTTTGGCCTTGTGACGGCGGTCCGGCAGCAGCTTGCACGGATCGGGGAGACACGATTCCCTCATATCCGCCATCACTTCGATGAGCAGCAGAAGATAGCAAGCTAACGTGACGGCGGAATTAATTGCCACTGCCAGGCGCCTTGCCAAAGCGAGCGCGAAACGTCCTCGACAGTCGGAGCGGCGACCAAGAATTTCCCGGACGGCATCCTCGTCTTCGCCGATACTTTCGAGACCATGCAGGAAGAACGGCACAATGCCGACTACGATCCCGAGTCGCGCTACACGCGTCCCGGTGTGCTGGTACTCATCGACAACTGCGAGCAGGCCATCGCCGCCTTGAAGGCTGAGCCGCGATCGGACCGCAAGGCATTTTCCGTTTGGGTACTTCTGCAGAAGAAGCGTTGAGCCAGGATCTTTGGGCGGCAACAATAGCCAGTCGCAGAAGATAGCTTATGGAACGAAGTGATTGATTCTAAACGCTAATATGCCGTTCGACTATTGCTCGTCAATGGCGAGATCGGCAAGTCGAATAAGTTCATTGCGGTCCGCGACACCGCGCTGGTAGGCGAGCACAAGCGCTCTTGCGATGGCATCGGCCACCTCACTCGATCGAGCTACACCGCGTCGTTCAAGGATGGTGTCGAAACAGCTTTGGAGATCATCGATCTCGGCCGGCTCAAACACCGTGATACCGGGAACGTTCCGCATGGCTCCTCCTCTCTGTCTAAGCGCTCATATGGGGATTGTTCTCGGCCGACCAAACTCAATCGGTCGTCGCGAATGGACCAGGTCAACGCTTCCCACGAGAGGACGGAGCCGCTTGTCCTCATCCTGACCGAACTGCCGACGACTCGGGCGGCAGGACCGCCTATGCGACTACATAGCGTCGGCCTCGGCGATCTCGATCTCGTCGGGGACGGTGGCGTCGAAGATCCGTCCCCAGTTTCCAGATTTCTCGCGCGGCTTTCCGGGTTTGACGGCCCCCGTTGCGAGCGACTTCAACCGCCGTGCGGCCTTGACGAAATCGGCGTCGAGCGAGCTTGGTGTGGCGTTGCCTGAAGGGCGCCGCACCGAAGCCCGTCTGATGGTAGGCACCGAAGCTTGTCCTTCAATCTCCCCAGCTGCGACACTTGAAGCCAACGACCTCCTGACGGGAAGTTTTGCTGCTTTCTTCGGACCGTCCGGTAGTTCCTTCGGCTTGGCAGCATCGATATGTTCTCCGACATATGCGTCAGTTGTCGCCGGCACCGGCCGGGGCGGCAGGAACTCGGTTGCCGGCACGTCCGGCACATGGGCCTGTGAGAACCTCTCCATCTCGCTGAACGGCGCTGTCCGGAAGAACCGCAGCTTGTCGGCGAAGATCGGCTCCTGCCCTTCGGCCATGATGACCATCTTGTCTCCGGGCATCTGTCGCACCTCCTGCGGCATCATCAGGTCGCGCTCGCGCAGTTGCTCCACCTTGGTGCGACGATGCAGGCCCATCAGTTCTATCGTGCGGGATTCAGTCTTGTAGCGGACGGTGCGCTTACCCAGGCCTTTCGACACGGCCTCCGCCGTTACCTGGTCGTTGGCGCCGAAGACCAGCTGGTAGCCGCAATTGCCCATGAGCGAGTGCCGGGATGTCTCGCCATAGATCTCGTCCAGGTTCTTGAGGTCTTGTATGACGAATGCCATCTTCACGTTGTAGCCAGCCACGTAGGGCAGCTTGGTCGTGATCTCACTCATCTTCTTCAACTGGCGGAACTCGTCGAGCAGGAAGTAGACCGGCACCGAGCGCTCCGGATGCTCGAGCATAAGCACGTCCAGAGTCTGCTGCACGAACAGTGCGAGCAACGGTCGTAGCAGCGTGATGTCGGTGACGTTGGGAGCGAGATAGATCGTGATCGGCCGGCGCTTCAAAGCGCGAAGGTCCATGTCGGTGACTGATGTCGCTGCCACGACACGCTCGTTGCGGAATGGTCGCAACGCCTTCTGAATGTCGAGCAGCGCAGATGCCGCGGCCCGCTCGGACAGTGCGATGTAGGCGTTGAAGCTCTCGACCGTGAAGCGGGATAGATTGGGCTCGTGCTCCTTGATGAAGGTCATCAGCGCCTGCAAATTGACGCCGCTGTTGAAGAAGCTGGTCACCTCGCCAAGTGTGCGATGCCCCTCATAGTAGACGCTCTCGTTGATGTAGCTGATCGCGCCGGCGATGACCTGCTGAGCAGTCGCCTGCCAGATCGAGTTTTCGGACTCGGTGATTTCGGGAACGAGGATTGCGGCCATATTCTGGATGTCCGTGGTGCGGTCGCCGCGGTCAGTCCGGATGAAATCGAGTGGATTGTAGCGATGCGAACGTTCCGATCCCGGCGCGAACAGGAAGACCTGACTACCCTTCGATTTGCGATAGCCGGCAGTGCTGCGAAAAATCTCGCCCTTGAGGTCGGTGACGATCATCGAGCCTTCATGCGAAAGTGCATTGGGGATAACGTAGCAGGCCCCCTTCCCCGAGCGTGTCGGCCCGATGATCAGGTGATGCCGATCGTCGTCCACGCGCAGGATCAGACGCCCGAAACGGCCGAGGATTTTCCCTTTCCTCCTGAACCATCCATCACGGCGAAGTGTCATGGCGGTCTGGAAACGGGCGTCACCAAGGGGGCTCGAGTTCGGTCGAAGACCTGCATAGGCCACGATACCGGCAACTAGCGCGGCTGGAAGAAGAGCACCCAGTGCCACAACGCGCAGGATGCCGCTGTCCCCATAGGCGATCAGCTGCTGAAACGGGGCAAAGGGATTTGTGGTGATCGTTGCCTGCAGGATGCGACCATCGCCATATAGCAGCTGCAAACCAAGACCATAGGCCAAGAGCCAGACGGCAAAGGCGACGGTGAGGCAAAAGCCGAAATAGAAGACGCGGAGCGACCCGGTCATGGCGCATCGGCCCGGCCGCGCGCGAAGAAGATTTCGGAGACGCCGCGACGGCCCCCTTCCCTTCGCAGCTGGATCACGATGGGGATGACACTCTGGATATAGGAGATCAGATCAGCCTTTGGGTAAGCGGCCGACAAGCCTGACTGCATGACCATCATGGCAAGCTGCTCATAGGCGCCAAGCGGCGTGTCGGCATGGACAGTCGACATCGAGCCCGGGTGGCCGGTATTGATGGCACGCAGGAAGGCGAAGGCCTCCGATCCTCTCACCTCACCGACGAACAGCCGGTCCGGACGCATGCGCAGCGAAGCCTCGAGCAACGACTGGATCGTCACGTTTGCCGTACCCTGGTCGCCGCGGGATGCGAGCAGATGGACCGCGTTCTTCTGTGGCGGAAACAGTTCGCGGGTATCCTCCAGCGTGATGATGCGCTCCTCGGGATCGACCGATTTCAGGCAGGCATTGAGGAATGTCGTCTTGCCGCTCGAGGTACCGCCGCTGATCAGGATCGACACGCGGTTGACGATCGCCGTGCGTATGAAGCCGTAGATGTTCCTGGCCGAGAGCTGGTCGATCAAGGCTTGGTCGGTCTCACTGAGTCCACCAACGGCGACCGCCACCTGATCAAGCGATCCCTGATCGCGATAGTCGTCGAGCGTGAAGTCGCTGATGACCTGCTTGCGGATCGATAGCGTGCCGCCGTCGGGCGCCGCAGGTGGCAAGACAATTTGGATGCGCTCGCCGGTGGGCAGTGCGGCACTAAGAATAGGATTTGCCGGGCTGACAAACTGGTTGGTGCTGGCGGCGACGCGTTCGCCGATGTTGACGATCTCGGCCGTGGTAAGACTCGGGATCTCGTGGAGTTCCATATGGGCCGTGCCGAGCCGCTCGACATAGACCTGACCCGGTCGGTTGACCGAGATCTCGACGACGTCGCGATCGTTGAGAAACGCTTTTAACGGAGCGAGCGCCCGAAAGAGAAAGTAGTGCCGGTTGTCGGAGGCAAGCTCAGTTGAGACCGCGTTCACGACGGATCTCCCTTAGCGCCTCGGTGACGGGATCCTCGTACAGGGCGGAGAAATCGAGGTCCTGGCGGACGACGACGAAGATGCGCTCGCCTTGGCTGACACTGATCGTCGGTGGAATTCGCAAGGAATCTCCCAATGCCTGGTTGGCCATGTCCGAAAAAGTCTGCGCGAGCGTCTCGCGCGCCAGTTCTTCTGCGTTCTGGGCATCGTCGCTATCCCCGGCCGCAGCCTCGCTGCCGTAACCAGTCAGGTAGCTGGCGCCGCCGCCAACGATCGACAACAGAATGGCGGCGCCGAAACGCTCGCGGAACTTCTTGTCAACGCGCCCGGTCAGACCCGCACGGCCGAGGCTGTCGGCGCCGATCGAATTCAGTCGGACCGATACGCCGTCATCGCGAAGCATGCGGGTCCAGACCACGAAAATTCGCGTCTGGCCACGTGTGATCTCGGACTGGTACTCGCCGATGAGGCGGGTGCCGGTCGGGATCAGAATGCGTCGCCCGTCGAAGGAATAGACGTCCTGCGAGACGATCGCCCTCACCTGCCCCGGCAGATCGCTGACGATGGCCGTCTCGAGGATGCCGGGGATCAGCGTGCCCTCTGGAACAAGCGCATCGATGCGCTCGATCTTCCGGGCTCTGGCGCTGCGGTCCCCAATGCTGGCTGCTGCGGCAAGGAACTTGCTGCTACGATCCTCGCCGGCGACAGTGAGCCCCTCACCCTCGCCTCCGGTCAGACTGCCATCAGCGCGCGACGCTGCGTTGTCGATGACAACCAGCTTCGATCTAAACCGCTCTGGGAACTCTTCCGCCGGCGGCTCGGCCGCCTGCTGTGGCGGTGGCGGTGCGCCTGGCACGGGCGGCGGTGGAACCTCGAACTCCGTCGTATCGACCTCCTCGACCGGAGGTGGGGCCGGCGGCGGGGGAATTTGCACGACTTCCGGCGCCGGAGGTTCGGGCTCGGGCTCGCCCTCGCGCACGAAGGATGGAGGACGAAACGTCGTGGTGGTGAACTCCTCATCGCCATCGAGCATGTCGCGGACCGGCGGCTGCCTGCCGGCGAGAACCAGATAGCCGGCGGCAATGCCCAGCAGGACCAGAACGGCGCCACCGACGAGTTGCTTACGTCGAACGGCATTGTCGGCGATGACCGGATCGTCGCCCTGACCGAGGGCCTCGAGTTCGGGGGAGCGCTTCATCAGTTTCCGCTCCGACGCCGGCGCTTGGCCTTGTCATCTTCGACCGGCCCTAGGATTCCCGGATCAGGTGCACCGAAATCCGGCTTTCTGAGATTGAAGATGCAGATCCACTGATCGCCATCACGCAAGGTGAACTGGGTCGCTGACCCGTCGACGACGATGTACTCCCCTTCCCGGCGGAAGTTTCGCAGCGTTTCGGAGAAATCCGAATTGACCGCGAAGATCGCCGGCACGCGTCGGTCGAATTTGAAGAAGGTCTTGTTGCCGTCATCGAAGACCATGAGCGGCTTCAGCCGGGCATCGCCCGAGAACGAATAGTCGATGTTGACGTTCGCCTTGTCGATGCCCGAGATGTTCGGCCAGGCGGCGCGCTGTTCGGCCTCCTGCCGCAAGGCGGCGTTGAGGTTTTTTTCCGGATAGTGAAAGCGGATTCCAAAGACCTTGCGGCCGGCCTCAGGCGCGAAATCATGAAGCTCAAGATAGTAGATGCGCTTGTCGGTGACGACGTTCATGTTCGTTACGACGTCCTTGGCGATCGGTTTGACGAACAGGATGTTGCCTTTCTCGGCCGGGACGACCTGCCAGCTTTCCGTGTCGCCGAGCGAGATCGTTTCGAACTTCTCGTCCTCGTCGAAGATGATCATGGTCGAGATGCCGTAGGTCGCAAAAACCTGGACGACGTTGTTCTCCTGATAGGTGACGCTGGTGACCCGTGCATCGAGGGAGCCGCCCTTCGGCGTCTGTGCAGCCATCGCCGGCCATAGCGCGCCGTGCAGAATGAGAGCAGCCGTCCAGCAGCGGCCCCTCATTGCGCATCTCCGGAGGTGACCGTTTCCTGATCCCGGCGGTAGGAATAGACCTGGAAGCCGAGAGGGTTCTCGAAGCGCCATTCGTTGCGGGTTGGCGTGTCCGTATAGCGAAAGCGCACGACCGATATCCAGTGACGGACGATCGATTCCGTGTCGCTGCGTTCGTTGGTGGAGAATCTGACGATCGCCGTGCTGGCATTCGGGAACGTAACCGACTTGATCTCGACGAGGACCCGTTTCAGCCGCCCGTAGACCTTTGTGGGGTTCTGCGCGTTGGCAGCGCTGTAGAGGGTCTGCAGTTCGCGCGCCGCCTCGTCTGCGGAGAGCAGCGCCGCGATTCCAAAATTCTCGGTAATTGCGTAGGGATCGTAGCCTTCGCGGGCACGGATGTAGCGCACGACATTGGCTTGCGTGATCGCTTGTTGCTCGGTGAGATTTGCCGGCCTTGTCAGGCCGGACTTTACCTCGATGTAGCCCGTGGTCCGGTCGACGGTGACGACATAGGGCTCGAAGCTCTTCAGAGGCAGCATCAGCACCACAGCGAGCAGGCTGAGCAGGGCAATCCCGGCAAAGACAATCGAGAAGAACCAGGCGACGCGCGCTGAACGCTTCGCCCGCTTGATGATCTCCTGCTCCCAGATGTCGCCTTGCTGGAAATAGGACCGCAGCGCGGATTCTGACTTGTCTGCCATCCCTGCCCTTTTCGTGTTGTTCGGGATCCAACATCAGCCTGGCGTCACGTCTGCCGAGGCGTTCCATTCGACGTGATCGCGCGCTGCATTGAGGCGCCGGCGCCACCCTGCCGCGGTGCGTGAAGTCGAGCCTGGACACGATGGACCGCTGCCTGCGTCTGGCGCGCAGACTGGCCAATCGCTTCCCGCCCGAGATAGACGCCGCGATAGGCGTGCCGGCGCGATTCGTGACCGATGGCGGTCGCAAACGCCCCAACGATGCCTTGCGCCAAAGACTGCACTTGGAAAAGCACGAACGCGCCGGCGATGCACAACATGATGAAGGCAGCGAAGTCGCTTAGCTTAAGCTCGCGATCGCCGGAGATGCTGTCGATCGTTGTTAGTTCCGGCTCCATCGCCGCGATCAGGAATGCGGCGATCACGTAAACGAAGAGTGGAATCATGGCGTAAAGGAGTGACTGATTGAGCCAGCCGACGGCATAGTTGCGAGTTGAATCAAAGAAGAAGCACGAGATGAAAATTGGCGCAGTGCCGAGGAGAACCCAGAGGATCACCTTCGCAAGAACCAGAATCCGAGGGCGATCGCGACGAAGATGCCCGCGAACAGCATGATGACGATGCCTATCAAAGCGGGCAGGACGGAGAGATAACCCGCCTGCTCCGAGAAGGCGGCGGCGGCGACGTTAGCGGTTTCCCAGATTTGCGACAGCCCGTTCGTGGGTTCGGTCACGCCCGTGCCGGACGCCGCCAAAATGGCGCGGCCGGCCGCCTCCGGCACCGTGGTCAGCCAATCATAGACAAGATCGTTGAAGTTCGACCAGGTCCCGACAAGCACGAGGATGACGAAAACACGCACCAGCCGGCCGATGATCTCGGCCACGCTGAGGCGTGACGTCCCGAGGAAAAGCTGCACCCCATAGAACAGGACCGCAAGGACGAAGAGCAAGCGAAGCAGCGGCTCGAGATCCCGGCTCAGTGCCTCGTAGGCGCTTTGCGAGAAATTCTGCCCCGACGCGTCGATCCGATCCAGCAGTTCGCCAATGAAGTCGTCCACCGCCCTGCCCTATTCTTCTTCCACGGACGCCAGATCCTCGATCGCCGCCAACGCGGCGGCCCTGTCCGTATTGACGGACATTGTCGGGCCGCACTCGTCCCCGGCGCTGGCATAGCTCGACAAATTGGCCGGTCGTTTGCACGGCGCCGTCTTCTCGCGCGGTGTGCCGCACCCGCTGGCGAGAACAGCCAGTGCGAACACCAGAGCAATCGAGATGCACTGCTGCCCTCTCATTCGTACCGCAGCGCCTTTTTGGTGTTCGACATGTCGGTCAGCTTGCGCTGGTTTTCGGCGTGCAACGACTGCACACCGGCGTTCAGCACGCCGATCATTTCGTTCAACGTCAGGCCCGTCTGAACCTGGAGCTGCGTATTCTGGTCAATCGAGCCCTTGATGTCCTCGGCCTTGCCGATGTCGCCGCCGGCGGTTTCGAGCGCGGAACGGCGCGTTTCGACGGCAGCTTGAGAACCGGTGATCAGAGCCGAGACGCCCATCACCGTCTTCATCAGCTCCTCATAGGATTTGTCGCTGGCAAGCGAGCTGTCGCTTTTCCCGGACAAGGATCTTACGAGTTGAAGACCATTGATGAAGAGCGTGGCGGCTTCCACGACCTTGGGATCGAGCGAGCCGAAATCGGCGATCCCACCCTTCAGGATGCTGTCGAAGGACGGCATGGAGGAGACGCTAAAGCCGTTGCCGATCGCGATATCCTTCAGGGACCGGCGTCGCCGCCGCGGTCGCCGGTTACGGCCTTCAGTGTCTCCTCTACGGTGGTGAGGATTTCCTTGTTCGTATCGAGGATCTTGCCGGTCTTTTCGGCGGTATCGCGCGCGACTGCGTAGTTGGTCTTGTCGATAACCGGGATATCGGCTGCAGCCGGGGCTATGCTCACGCCGACGAAGCCCAAGATTGCCAATGAACGTTTCATATCGATCTCCATCACTGAGTCTCGAGAAGCAGTTCCGCCTGTGCATCAATGCGCTGGACACAGGCCATTGCGTCGGCATCCCAGACGAAGCCTTCGCGGTCATCACAGAAGCCGGCCACCGGCCGATCATCGTCATCATTCCCCGTCTCGTAACGGGTCGATCGGTTCGTGCCGGACAAGTCGCCGAGCGTCATGGCATTGCTGGAATTGGTGAGATCGGCGAACGCCGTGCCGAGCAGGATCAGCCGGTTGATAAGCTCGATATTCGCATTACGGGCACCCGAATTATGATCCCAGCTGTCCTGGATCGTGCCCGAACCCATGTTGCCGAGTTGCGTCAGCCAGGACGTGACATCGCCGGACCCCTCGCCGATCGCAGCGGTCAGGCCCATCGCATTCATCGTGCTGGTCCGGGCGCCCGCATAGGCGCCGCCACCGCCATAGTTGAGCGGAATGCCGGACTTGTCCGAACCCCCGAAAGCCGGGAGCCACCTTTGGGTTATGTTGGCGACATAGCCCTGCGTCTCTTTGAATGGCGGGATCCCACCATATTTATTCACGTTGCCCGCGCCGGCATTGTATGCGGCAAGCGCCAGGGAAACATTGCCGTTGTACTTTCGAAGCTGCTGCTTGTAGTAGCGCGCGCCGCCGCGCAGGTTCTGCTCGATATTGTAGGGATCGACGCCGAGGTCGCCAGCCGTGCCGGGCATCAGCTGGGCAAGCCCGATTGCCCCCGCTGGAGATTTGGCGCAGGGGTTGAAGCGGCTCTCCTGGTAGACGAGCGCGAGGAACTGATTTTCGTCGACGCCCTCTTCCCGCGCGATCCGACGAACCAGGCCGGCGATCGCCGGGTTGGCATTCGCCGCTGCAACCGGATCATCCTTCCGGCCTGGCCGGTACATGGAGCAGGTCACGCTCTGATTGTTAACATAGCGCTCCTCGTCGACCTTCTCGATCTCGCCGGTTTTCTCGTCGCGATCCTCGCGCTCATCGAGCACGGTGCCGTCGATGGTGGGGATATCGGCCAAAGCAGGCGATGCTGCAAAGGCCAGAACGATGGACAGGCGTCTGATCATGCCGCTCGCTCCCAACCGCAGAACACAGGCAGCCACTTCGCCGGATCGTCACCGAACTGCGCGCGAAGTGCTGCACATTGCTCGATCGTCTCCTTGCGACCGGACATCACGCGCACGAGATCCGGCATGGAGGTGAGGTCGAGCCTGGCGATGACGGAGTCGTTGCCGTGCTTGATCAAAAATGTCCGCCGCTCGGGCGGCGTGTTGCGAATGAAGGCGTACTCCTTGGCGGTCAGTCCGAAGCGCCGGATGTAGCTTTCCTCGTCCGCACGCGGATTGGGAAAGTGCAGATTGGTCGCGGATTGCTCGATCAGCGTGTGCGATTGCGGCGAGCGTGCAATGTCAGCTGCCGACTGGGTCCCGAACCCGACGATCCCGTTGAGCTTCCGGATCGTCTTCATCTTGTCGACGATGTAGTTGGAAAAGACCGGATCCTGCAGAAGCTTCCAGCCCTCATCCATGAAGATGAGAACGGGCTCGCCGGTAAGCAGTTCGTCCAGCCGGTGGTAGAGGTACATCAGCGCCGGCGTGCGCACTTCCCTGTTGTCGAGGATGTGAGTCATGTCAAAGCCGAAAATTCGGCGGCCCGAGAACGACAAGACGTCCTGCGGCGCATTGAAGAGCCAGGCCTTCTCGCCCTCGAACCATGGACGTAGACGTGACTGCAGATCGTTGGCGTCGGAGCGCGCGCGACCCATCAACAGGCCTGAAAGATTGGCGAGCGTGCGCTGTTCGACCGGCTCCTGGCAGATGCGCCCGATCGCGCGCTCCAGCGTGTCGTCTTCTTCCTGGCTGAATCCGTGGCCGTCGGCCGGATCGAGCATGGCCTTGAGCAGGCGATGCAGAAACTCGCGATTTGTGGCCTTGTTTTCCAGTTGCAGCGGATTGAAGCCGGTCGCGATGCCGGGCTGGAGCACCTCATAGTCGCCACCCACGGCACGAATGAAGATCTCGGCACCGCGGTCCTTGTCGAAGAAGACGGCCCGCGGCTCAGGCAAGATCCGGAAGGCTTGCGCAAGCAGGAAGGTCAGCGCCACGGTCTTGCCCGACCCGGTCGGTCCGGTCACCAAAAAATGGCCGATGTCGCGCTGATGGAAATTGAACCAGTAGGGCGTCTGCGACGTCGTTTCGAGGATCGAAATCGGCAGGCCCCAGTGGTTGCCACGAACCGAACCGGTCGCGAAATTGTGCAGCGACGAGAAACCGGAAAAATTCGCGCTCGACAGCATGCAGGAGCGGGCGATGTAGGCGTGGTTGCCCGGCAGTTGCGCCAGAACGAGGCCTCCATGTTGAGGTCCTCGCGCAGCCAGTTGATGTTCATGTCGGTGAGACAGGAGCCGAGTTCGGCGACCGCTTTGTCGAGGCCAGCGAGGTCGCGCGACAGGCACAACAGGCTGAAATGGTGATAGCCGAAGACGGCTTCCTGGTTGAGCAGGCTGTTCAGTGCGAAATCGATATCGGTCTCGACGGTGCTGCCCGATTCGTCCGACGCGTGGATCTGGCGCTGCAGCCGCGAAATGCGCTCCTGCGCGATCGGCTTGTCGGCAAGCGTGAACGACTGGGTGCAGATGAACTCGTGGTTCATCTGCAGGAGCCCATCGAGCATCCCGGGCCCGGAAAATGGCGGATACTCCTTGATGGACAGCATCGCGCCGAAGCGATTCTCCGCCTCGGTCGGACCCTGCGCTTGCAATGTCCGCTTCGAGAAATGCAGACGCGACGTACCGACATAGCTGCGGATGCCCATGCGGGGCAGGCGCATCTCGCGCGCGACGCCGCAGGTGAGCAGCGTGTTGATGAAGGCGCAGGGCTCCGAGTACGGCTCGCCATCGCGGTAAACGACGCCAAGCGGACGCGCGCCGTACTTTTGCAATTCGCGCGTGACGTTGCCGACGATCTCTTCGAGTTCGTTGATGCGTTCGTGCAGTCGCTGCTCAACGACTTCTCTGCCGGAGGAGCGATCAAGCAGTCGCGAAAAACCTTCGGCGGCGCCGAGCGCGCCTCGCATGCCGGAACGGACAATCGTGAGGTAGAGCTCGTTGGTGAACATGCGTTTGTCGCGCAGTGACGCCATGTAGCGGGTGTTCAGGAGATCGCAGAACGCGTCAGAGAAGGTTCCCCGATCGAAGGCTTGACCTCCTTGCGGATCACCGTCGACCAGAGCGAATAGCGGCTCGACCCGAGCGCACGGATCAACGTGTTCTGGACAGCTGCGCGCATGTTGAGCTCGGCCTGATCCTCAGTCTGAAAGAACAGGCCATCCAGCTTGATCACCGAAAGGATCGCCCCGCTTTCGAGGCCGATAACGGTGTCTGCGACATGGCGCAGATACGGAATGTGGTTCGACATCGGCCGCTCGCGCCGGCGCTCACGACCAAATCCCAGCTCTTCGGCGACGACGTTCAACATGGTCATGGCCCATAAGAATTGGTTCGCCAGAACAGCCGGTTGGGCGTCCGAGGCGTTCGGCGGCCGACAACCTGGGCGAGATCGAGGATCCGGATATCGCGACTGCAGAGCGCGAAGAGAGCGAGATAGATCAGTGGTGCGATCAGCGCCGACCAGAAGCTCGTGCTCACCAGGAAGGCGATGAGCGTGAAGCCGACAATGATGTAGAAGGCGTTGAGCGGGATGCCCCACATCATCGGCGGCCGCGTGAGGCCGATCACCAGCGGCGTCAGTTGAGGCTTCTCGTCGGCGAATTCGACCATGGCTCAGTTCCCCACGGCCGCGATCATCTCGTCGACGATCGCCGGTGCGCCAAAGACAAGACCGATGCCGAGCACCACCGCGCCGGCGGTGAACCACGACAGACGGCCGGCGAAAGCGAGGAAACCGAGGGCAATGACCGCGATGATGGCAAGAAGCCGGCCGAACGGCCCGGTGATGAAGTCCACGATCATCTGGACCGCGGTTTCCAGCGGCGCAAAGGCACCAGAGGATTGAGCCAATGCCGGCTCCGCAAAGACCAGGCAAATGGCAAGCATCGTGGCGAATGCGATCGGCAATGGCACTGGCCGCGGAGCGGACGAATAGGAAAGGTCGTTCATGGTGGCCTCCGGCTAAAAATGCATGACACCGCCGACCCATTGGCGGCGTTCGCGCGATGTGATGACACCCTTGGCGGGGCCTGATCGCTGCTCATCAGCAACGTCACGTGGTTCGCTCGCAGTCGCACCGCGTCCCTCAAGGCCCATCTGAATGTTGAGGACTTCGGCGACGTACCCGATCGTTTCCTTGAAGGGTGGGATGCCGCCATGCTCGCGCACGCGTCCCTCGCCCGCGTTGTAGGCAGCGGCAACGAGAAGCGGATTGCGAAACTCGTCGGTCAACGCGCGGAGATAGCGGACTCCGCCATCGATATTCTGTTCAGGATCGCAGATATCGGTCACACCGAATCGCTCGGCCGTCGCGGGCATGAGCTGCATTGGCCCGCGCGCGCCCTTGGGCGAATTGCGCAATCGATCGAATCGGCTTTCGGCGGTCACGACCGCGACGGCGAATCCGGCGTCGACATTGTGTCGCTGCGAAGCCTCGATGACGAGTCGGGCGATCTCAGCAGGCGTTGCCGGCGACGGTCCGCACTCCGGAATCCCGGACAGAGCGCCACTATCAAAATGATTGTCGTCGAGTTCAGGTCCGAAGACCTCAGATGCTGGCACGCCGATCGGCTCAAGCGCCTGATGCCGGGGAACGATCTGGCCACCCTCCCCAGCACATAGTCGTCTGGCAACCGCGCCCAACGGGCTTCGGCGACAGAGTCGGCCGAGGACGGGACGTCATCCTGTTGCCAATTTTCTCTAGCGTCATGGTGCTGGAGACGCGTGGACGCCGACAGTTCAAACGCCAATGCTGCTCCGCCCGGCGTAACGCATATACTCGCGAGAATTGTCACGGCCAGGAGCGGCGCTATCGATGGTGATTTCGCTTGGCTTCCCATGGTCCGCATCCAAAGCCTTGTAACGACAGATGCGAGAATGGTTAGGCGAGAGAAAAAACAATGTCAATTTAATGGTGATTTTTTCTTGCAAAGAGAGAGGAGGCAGGTCAATGTCGAGCAAGGTGACAACCTGGAGGCGACTGCACATGAGACGAGCAGCCGTGTACGTGGCGGCGATCGGCGCATGCCTGCCGGCCTATGCGGCCGGGCCGGTGGACGAAGCCTATGTTCGTTCGCTCGCGGCACCGGGGAAGATCGTGCTGGTCATGGAATACTACGACGGCCAGGGAAACGTGTCAGAGCGCAAAGGCTATGCGTCAGCTTCCGGATTCAAGGCAGTGTCGCCGACTGACTTCCGCGTCGACGCGACTCTGACGGTGCATCTCTACGGGATCGAGCCTTGCACGGGCGACATGGTCAATCGCAAGGAAGGGTTTGCCGGGTCCTGTGAGGACTATGCGCGTCAGGGTCTGGCAACGCTTCTCCAGTCCCCCCGTGTGATCTACTGCCGCGCTTTTGTGAGTGAGACCGGTGCACAGGCGCAGGATGCGACCTGCTACGGCTACTACAATTATCCGGGTAGCCTCGACACCGTCGATATGTTCGAGGAGCAGTTGGTCTCGCTCGGCAGTCACCGCGTAGCGAAGCGACCGGACGGGACACCCACACGAACCGATCTTAAGGAGGCCGAGGACATCGGTCGGCGCGGCTACGGCATGTGGGCCGATCCACGGATTGCGGCACAATGAAAGCCCCTGCCCTCTTCTTGTCGCTGACCGCCAGTTTGATGCCGGCAGCGGCCGCGCCGCCTGACGGCTATTTTGAACTGAAATCAGGCGTGATGCTCGAAAGCGGAGACAGCTGGCAGGACAGTGGCCGTCACTTCCGTCTCTTCGGCGTGCAGGCCTGTCTGCGCGGTACCGTCTATACCGACAAGTCGGGCGCTCGTCGCGACTGCGGTGAGGCGTCCCTGGTGGTTTTTGCCGCATACATAGCAGACACCCATCCCGTCTGCGCGCAGGTCGCACAATCGGCCGGAACGGTCTTTGTGTCCTGCTACGCCACGATCGGCGCCGATCGGCTGGATCTCGCCAATTTGCTGATCTCCTCCGGGTTCGCTTTCGCCTCCCTGGACGAACGCGGCCTGCCCCATCACACCCCGTACGCTGTGGTGGAGCAGGCCGCCCGGGAAAAGAAGATCGGCCTCTGGCAATTTGACGATGTCCAGCATCCGGCGCTCCTGCTCGGTCAACGCGCAGCCGTCGGAGGGACGTCGCCGTGACCTCGATTGTCGTCAAGTCGAGCGTCGTGGCTCTGCTGATTACCGCCCTGCCCTATCCGGTCCAGTCGGCGGACATCCTAGGCGATCAAAGACAGTCTCCAGCCGAGTCCATATCGGTTCCAGGCGCTAGTCCGGCAACAAGGGTATCGGGCCGGACATCTGTTATCGATGGCCGAACGCTCTGGTTTCCGATAGGCCAGCACAAGGTACGGCTGGCCTCGATCGACGCCTGCGAATTGCCGCAGTGGGCCTACGATCCTCGTCGCCATGGAGACAGCACGATCCCGAAGCCGGTTCCGTGCGGCCCTTAGCAAAGGCATGGTTGAAGCGCGCGATAGGGAGCGCGCCAGTGACCTGCATCGTTCAGGCCACTGTTGCTGACGGTGCCCTCGTCGGTGAATGCTCGGTACGCGGCCGCGATCTGGCTCTCGAGATGCTGCGGGTCGGTTGGGCTCGGGCGACCTCGCCGGCCCCGGCCGATTATCTGACCTGGCAAAACTACGCCATGTCAGCTCGGCACGGGATTTGGGCAACTTATGTGCTCGACATGCCGGAGTGGCGACGCAAGGCAGTGGATCGGACGCTGGCCCGACGTCCGCTCGCTGATTTCAATCTGCTTGCCGAACGCGAGCTCGAAATCTCGCCCCCATTCGAGGATGCGCGAACGCGTCCCAGGCGAACCGACCGTTAGCTTGATTGTTGATCGAAGGAGACGGCTCATGCACTGTGTCTGGCAGTTTTCCATTGCCACCGTCATGTCCGCCGCGGCTTGGGGTTCTGCCGCCGATCATGCCAAAGCGAGCGAATGGGGCTGCGAGGTGCTTCTTTGCGCGTCGTCGTCGAATCCGTCTTGGCGCGGCGTTCCGGCCTGTCACCCACCGATGCACAGGCTCATCTCGGCGATGAAAGGCTGGGGGTTCTCTTGGCCCACCTGCCCGAAGCCGGCACCGGAAAGCCCGGCTATGAAGCCTATGAGGAATGTCCAGCCGGATGGAGCGTCGCATCAAGTAACCAGGATCATGGCGCAGCTCAGCAGGACATCTGCGTCCAGATCCGAGACACCTGCCCATCAGGATTTGGCGGACGTGACGGGTGTGAGCAGGCCGTCACAATGCCTCGCCCTCTGCGCCAGGATCCCTACTATTTCGATATCCGGCACGATGACGGCAATGTCACGCGACACTGGTTCAATCTGCACCGCTAGCCGTAGCGACACGGTAGCCTGTCCGGCTAAGCATTTGCTGTGGCGACTCGCTTCCAAACTTGTACGTCGCAGGTGGGCCTTCGCCAATTTCAATGGCGGTCCCCAGCGGACCCGGGACCGAGAGTTTCTGCAAGGTCCGACTTAAACGGACGCAGGGTCACTATGGCGCGTTGGACGTCGTTCCGCGGCAGCGCGACGGCGTTCGAGGACATGAGCGCCATCAGGTAAATGAGTTTCTCACGAGCGTCCTCGCCATCCTCCGGATCAAGAGCAACCACCGCTTCCAATGCCTTCTTTCCGCGAATCCGGTTTAGCTGAGCAAGAGGATGGAGGAGGATCGACCATGGCATTCGTGAATATCGCATCAGACGTCTTGCAGTCGTTCGTGTTCTATTATGTAACGATACTGCTTGTCGGACTGTAACCACCCGACCGGTCAGATTGATAGGCATCAGGTTCTCTCCACGATCGCCGTCGCCGCATGCGGAGGATTGCCAAATCGTGCGAGGCCCGCCGAATCTTACTGTCAGCAATCAAGTTTGATTGAAAGGGGGCATTTGCCTCCCGTTTTTGGCGATGGGGGATGGCGTCATCCCCTTTTGTGCAGTGGAAGAATCCGGTCTAATGCGGCTCGCTGGGCGGCGGGGTAACTCGATTGATCGGGAGACCGACTCATGCGCCGAGCCCTCGTTGTTGAAGACCAGAATCTGATGCGCTTGGCCCTAATGACCGAACTTCGCGCGGGGCTGCGAGACTGTTGTGTCGCCGGCGCCCAAACTCTTCCGCTGGCAAGGCAGCTTCTCGAGCAAGATCAGTTCGACCTTGTCATAACGGACCCCGGCTTGCCGGGCTTCGACCCCACTTCTCGTCATGATCGACTTCACGTGGTCGAGACGATCATCGAGGCCGCACCTGAGGCCGCACATATCGTCGTCACCGGTTCGGATGACGAGGACGAGGCTTTGGCCTGCCGTTTGCTTGGGGCCAGGAGCTATGTTTGCAAGACCGGGTTGGCTCCAGGCGAGTTGCGCAACGTCCTCGAGCGGATTGACAGGGGCGAAACCCCGATTCGCTTGTCTGAGTTGGACGCCGCGAAGCCGGATGTGCGCTTCCCTACCCTCACCCCGCGTGAAGACGAGATTCTCGCAATGATGATGCGCCGCAAGGCGGGAACGAAGCGACGGGAGGTCTTCGAGACCATGTCGAGCAAGACCGGGATCAACCCGGCAAGCGCCGAGAAATACTATAAGCAGGCGCGCGCCAAGCTGCTGAAATTGGGCCGCCTTCCAAAGGGGCTTTGACGGATGACCGAACTCACCGTCCACGGCGTGCGCGTGCCGATCTCTCCCGAAGAAGTTTCCGCCGAAATCTGGCGAGCATTGCAGACCGGCAGCTACGAGGCCAACGAGGCGCGACGGATTGCTCGTGCGATTCGACCCGGAGATCGTGTCCTCGAACTTGGCGCCGGGTTGGGAGTCATCACATCGATCATAGCGTCGGTCGACGACGTTCGCGTCTGGAGCTTCGAGGCGGATCCGCAGACCACCCAGCTTGCCCAACGCGTTGTCGATCTGAATTGCAGCGGCAATGTCCTGCTCTCGAACGGTATCCTCGCCGCAGGACCTCCCCAGAAGGTTTCCTTCTTCCGGCGATCGGATTTCTGGATGTCGTCGGGGTTTGCCGACCAGGGACCTTACCAGCAGGTCATCGAGATCACGTCGCAGGACGTCGACGCCTTCATAGCGAAGCACCGCATCAACGTCCTGGTCATGGACGTCGAAGGAGCCGAACTGGAGCTCCTTCAGAATGCGTCACTACCGGGGATAGAGCGCGTTTTCCTCGAACTGCACGACCACCTCTATGGTCTGGCAGGGGTTCAAGCGATCACCGTGGCCATGGCGCACAAGGAACTCATCTACGATCCTAGGGGATCGAGTGGCCCTTGCGTCCTGTACTCGGTCGACGATGGGGAAAGGCAATTCGATGCGGAGGTTGCCCATGCGACGTGAAACCTTCCTTGGCGCCGTCTCGGGGCTGTTGGCCTTCGCATCGACGGCCATCGCCGCCTATTCCGATCCCAGCATCCTGACCATCGAAGGTAGTCAGCGGACGATTTCTGATCGATATCCCGTCGAGCGGCTGCGCTCGGACTTCGAGAACGTCGAAATCGAAACGCGAACGCCGTGGACCAAGGAAGGCGAAACCATCAAGTTCCGGGGTCCGAGGATCGCTGACGTTCTGCGGAGGCATGGGCTGCAGGGGGACAAGTCGGTGCAGTTCATCGCGTACGACAATTTCACCTCGGAGATCCTGTTCGAGGAGATCCAGAGCTACCAGCCGATCTTCGCGATCGACCGCGCCTGCGTGAGCGCGGACGTCCGGACTGGTAGATGCAAGGCAGAACAGGAATTCACGCCGCTATCTCCCGAGGAGCAGGGACCGATCTTTCTCGTCTGGCCCTATGATCAGCTCCCTGCGGAATATGTACCCGCCCGCAATTCGATCTGGGTCTGGTTCGTCGTCGCCGTCAGGCCAGTGGAATGAGCGGGTATGCGCCGGGGCTCAAAGCCGCCCTCCCCTTCGCAAGCTTGGGTATCGCGCTGCTTCTCTGCGGCGGTGCCTTCGTCCGATCCGAACAGTATCGTGCCGAATCGGACCTGAACTACAGTCAGACGTACGAGGTTCAGTGGCGGACGACGCAGATCCGTGAGCATCTTGCTCGCATCCACGGCGAGCTGCGCCTGGCGGCGGCGACCGGCCGGATGGAAGCTGATCTCAAACGCCAGGTCTTCCTGCTCAATGCGAATGTAGACCAGCTGCTAAAGCTCGAGTATGCCCGGAAATTCTTGGGCGACCGCGATGTTGAGTTGTTGCGCGGCTTGCAGGCCATGGCGAGCGATCACCTCGATCCGATTCTCGAAGGCAGCACGGACTTCAAAGGCGCACTTCAGGTCATGCCTGAATTGGAACAGCGGATGTTCGAGGTTTCCGGGACCGCTGTCGCGCATGCCGAGACCTTGAACACGACGGCGCATATTCAAGAAGCGGCGTCGCGAAACAGGTTTCTGTTTGCGGTAGCAGTGGTACTCGCCGCTGTCGGCTATACGATCATCCATTTGCGGAATGCTTTCACCAAAAGGCAGGAGCAGCACCTGCGGTCGTTCTCTTCGCTCTACGCGCACATGACGCGGTCGCGTGTCACCGCCTTGAAGCTGTTTCTCGGCTATCAGGACGAAGAGAGCGCAAAGCACCCCGAAATGCTAGTGCCGGCAAGAGAAGCGGTCCAGCAGCTGGAAGCCATCACGAACGGCCTCGGCGCAATAGCGTATGCGAATAGGGACGCTCGTCGGGAAAGTCTGGCGACGGTTCTCGATCAGCTAAGCACGATCGGTCCCTGCAAACTTCATATGCGTGTCAGCCCGGACGCCGCTCAGGCAAAGGTGCCGGCTGCGCCGATGCGCCTGATCCTCGATGAACTTGTCCAGAATGCCGAAGCCGCGCTTGGAGACCGGCCGAAAAGCCAGATCACGGTCGTCGCGAAAGTTAAAGATCGCCGCTTCGTCAAGCGGCGTGACTTGGTGGTCGAGATTCTCGATGATGGCCCGGGTATGTCAGCCGACGTAATGGCGAGGGCGAAAACGCCGTTCTTTTCTACGCGTGCAGGCCCACACACCGGGCTGGGGCTGACAGGCTGCGCGCAGATGGCGGCGGCTTTCAACGGGACGTTGGTGCTCAATTCGGAATATTCCAAAGGTACGTCAGTCCGAGTTTCAATTCCGATCGAGCCCTTCGATGGTCACGAATGAGGTGGAATTGACAGCCGTGCAAGGCGAAGAGTTCTGCTGCTATTTCAGCAGCATAGGCCCGGCGCGATACTCCTCGGCGTCGCCTGCATGGTCATTGCACGGATGGGCGTTTTCAGCGAACCCTTGTCCGGTTGTCCCAGAGCGCCGTATGCCGTTGGATGACGTTTACTTTCTGTTAACGAAAAACTTCTTGCTGGATCGTACGAATCGGCCATTAATCACGCTTACGACGCGGTTCGCTGCGGAAAAGCGTTATTCCGAAAATGGGCGCCGATGAATGTGATGCCAGAGATCGATGTTGAGCTTGAGTTCGACGAAGAGATTCTCGAGCAAGGAGAGCTCATTTCCGACAAACTGAACATGCTGCGGCTTGAACAGTATCCTCCGGATGCATTGAAGGGACTGCGGCGGTTCTCGTCGGCCGAGGTGGCAGAGTTTCTTGGAGTTACCCAGAACCATATTAAGAAGCTGCACCTCGAGGGCAAGGGTCCTGCCCCGGACGTCTCAAGTTCCGGGCGGCGTTCATATACGGCACAGCAGATGTTGGAGCTGCGTCACTACCTCGACAAACATGGCCGTTCGGACTTCAAGCGTTATGTGCCGCAACGTCGACTTGGCGAGCCGCTTCAGGTTATCTCAGTGGTCAACTTTAAGGGCGGCAGCGGTAAGACTACGACCGCCGCCCATTTGGCGCAGTATCTGGCGCTGACCGGGCATCGCGTGCTGGTGATTGACCTTGATCCCCAGGCGTCATTGTCTGCGCTTCACGGCGTGCAGCCCGAACTCGACAAGAACCTCTCGCTTTATGAAGCGCTACGGTATGACGAGTACAGGAAGTCGATTAAGGAGGTTATCCGCCCGACGAACTTTCCTGGCCTCGATATCGTGCCTGCCAATCTAGAGCTCCAGGAGTACGAGTACGAGACGCCGTTGGCGGCATCGAATCGAAATTCGCCAGAAGGCCGCTTGTTCTTTACGCGCATTTCCACCGCACTTAGCGAAGTCGACGATCGCTATGATGTCGTCGTGATCGATTGCCCGCCACAACTGGGCTACCTCACACTAACGTCGCTGACGGCGTCGACATCCGTTCTTATCACTGTGCATCCACAGATGCTCGATGTCATGTCGATGAGCCAGTTCCTGCTGATGCTTGGCGGCATTCTCCAATCTATCAAGGAAGCCGGGGCCACTGTCCGGCTGAAGTGGTTTCGCTATTTGGTTACGCGCTACGAGCCCACCGACGGCCCTCAGGCCCAAATGGTGGGCTTTCTGCAGGCGCTCTTCAACAAGCGCATGTTGAAGAATCAAATGCTCAAGTCCACTGCCGTCTCCGATGCGGGGATTACGAAGCAAACCCTCTACGAGGTCGAGAAAAGTCAGTTTACTCGTACGACATATGAGCGAGCGATTGAGAGCTTGAACGCCGTAAATGCGGAAATCGTCTCCCTTGTGCACAAGGCGTGGGGGCGCAGATGATTGTCTTGACAGCCGTGCAGATCGGCAATTCGCCTTACAGTTTCAACACGTTCACGGGTCATCCTCGGTGTGCGAATGGCTAGAAAACACCTCCTCGCAAGCGTGACAGCTTCATTGAAGGCTGAGAGATCACAATCATCGTCGGAAGCTCGATCCGAGTATACGAGGAAGGGTGCATCGCGTTCGATGCGGCAATCTCTCGACGAGCTTGCCGAGAGCAGCATGAAGATGCTTGCAGGTGAAACAGTGGTTTCGCTAGATCCAGCTGACCTCGATAGCTCATTCGTCGCCGACCGAATTGACGAAAGCGATGAAGAGTACGCACAGCTGCGAGAGGCCATCAAGCAGTCTGGCCAATCGACGCCGATCTTGGTGCGTCCGCATCCTGATGCTGCGGGTCGGTACATGATCGTGTTCGGTCATCGCCGGGCCAAGGTAGCGCGGGAACTCGGGGCTCTGGTTCGAGCGGTGGTCAAGCCGCTCGCCGATATCGAACACGTGATTGCGCAGGGCCAGGAAAACACCGCCCGGTCCGATCTGTCATTTATCGAGAAGGCGTTGTTCGCGCAGCGATTGCTCGACCAAGGAATGACCAGGTCCACCATCAAGTCTGCTTTGACCGTGGATGATACGCTGCTCTCGCGCATGTTGTCTGTCGCCGGGGGATACCTAAGCCCGTTCTGAGCGCTGTTGGTGCTGCCAAGGGAGTCGGCCGAGACCGCTGGGAAGAACTGAAGAAGTTGGTTCAGAATCCGACGAACGCGGAAAGATCGGTCGAGTTTGTCGAGGCCGACGAGTTCGCCAAGGCTCAAGACAGCGAGCAAGGGTTCAATCTTCTTTTGAGTTTTCTAAAGAGCACTAGGACCCCGAGAAAAGCACGTGTCATTCCTGGATCGAAGGTCTGGGCTCCAGAGGATCGATCACTCGTAGTCGCTGTCAATCCCGGGCAGGCGGTCTCTCGCTCGAGTTCAAGGACAAGGGAGCCAAGCCTTTTGGCGAATGGCTCGCCAGGAATCTGGACAGCCTCTACGAGGCCTTCAGAAAATCGGAAAATAGATAACGGAGATCGAACCAGCAATAGAAAAAGGCCCCCGAACGTCACCGCGCGGAAGCCCTTCTCGTATTCTCTGACAAGATCGAGAATCGCAAATCCGCGAATCACTGTCAAGAGTCTCGGCGTCGTTTCGGCGAGCAGGTTTCTTTTGCCCAACGACAGGTGAAGGAAAATGCAGACGCATATGACAACGACGCCCTTTGGGCGGCGGCCGGTGACGCTTGCCATGATGGCCAGCCAGGTCGCAGCGAACGCCATGCCCGAGGGCGCCAGCGTTCAGAAATGGCATGTCTTCAAATCCATACGTGAAGCCAAGGATATGATCGGCGCCACGGATCGCTCCTTGGCGATTCTCAACGCGCTATTGTCTTTCCATCGGGATATGGAGCTTTCGGCCAAAGGCGAACTCGTCGTCTGGCCGTCGAACGAGCAGCTCATGGCCCGCGCGAATGGCATGCCGGCGACAACATTGCGGCGTCATCTGGCCGTCCTGGTCGATTGTGGGCTGATCATCCGCCGGGACAGCCCAAACGGCAAACGCTTTGCACGCAAGGGTCGGGGCGGGCAGATCGAACAGGCCTACGGCTTCGATCTGTCGCCGATCGTCGCGCGTGCCGGGGAGTTCGCCGAACTGGCTGAGACGGTTCAGACCGAAAAGCGCGCCTATAAGGCTGCCAGAGAGCGCCTGACCTTGTTGCGCCGGGACATCGTGAAGATGATCGACGCCGGCATCGAGGAGGGGGTTGCAGGCAATTGGGGCAAGATGACTCGGACCTATCAAGGGATTATCGGCCGGCTCCCGCGAACCGCCCCACGGCAACTTATCGAGGATATCTGCGAGGACCTGGATCTGCTTTGGATTGAAATCCGTGACGCACTGGAATCTTTCACGAAAACACAGAATCCGGACGCCAATGAGTCCCATTCCGGTCGCCACATACAAAATTCAAACCCAGACTCCATATCTGAATCTAAAAACGGCTCAGGAAATAAGCAAGAAGCGGGCGGCAACGCTGCGGAAAACGACAACCTGCACAGCTTGCCCAAACGGGAATTGCCCTTGGGGATCGTGCTGGACGCCTGCGGAAACTGGCGCGAGCTGGCCAAGGATGGCGAAATCCACAACTGGCGCGACTTTCTGGCGGCGGCGGAGGTCGCCCGGCCGATGCTGGGGGTCAGCCCCAGCGCCTGGCGAGAGGCCTGCGATGCGCTCGGCGAACGCCAAGCGGCGATCACGTTGGCCGCGATCTATCAGCGCGCTGATCAGATCAATAGCGCCGGCGGCTATTTACGCAGCCTGACCGATCGAGCCCGCGACGGGAAATTCTCGGCCTGGCCGATGGTGATGGCGCTCTTGCGCGCGAAACTGGATACCCAGAAGGCGGCCGCGCAGACCCCAGGCGGGTCGCCGGACGATGGCGATGGCGACAACAGGGAAGGGCGGCTCGAGGTGTCGGAAGCGCTTCTCAGAAGCTTGCGCAGGCCGAAATCGTGATGGCGGATGTATCGGTGCGTCCACAGACGGCTGATCGGTGGCACGGCCGCGTGCGTGGATCAAGCCAGGAGCTCATCTGTCGCCCACTAGACCGTCGAACGCCTCAAGCAGCGCATCCACGATTGCTTGACCCAGCGCCTGAGCCGTCTCGCCGATTTGAGCTTCGTCTCCGCGGCGGGAAGCGGTGGCCAGATTCGAACCCTGATCTGTCAGGATCGCATTGGCCCGATCGATCGCCCATTGTGCGAAATCGTCCCGGCTGTCGACGATTCTTTGTTCCACGACGGCGCGCCCCGCGTTTACGATTCCTTTGGCCGATCCCGGCTACGATCAGGGTGCGCGATAGGTATTGCGTTCGCGCGAATACATTCGTGGCCTCTCGGAATTTGCTGAACAAGCCGTTCCGCTTCACCCTGTCGAGAAGATCCTCGACCCCTGAGGGAGCCGCGTAGATGAACACGCAGATGTCCCAGATGGCCGTGGTGTCGGCCGGGATTCATGCAGTCCAAGGATCGAATAGCTCGAAGTCAAAACCCTCGAAATCCTTCGTGTTGCGGGTCGCCAAGGTGAGCTGTTTCGCCGTCGCTGTCGCGGCGATCAGGCCATCCATGGATGAAAGGCCGCGACCGTGCCGCTTCGCCAGCGCCATCAGATCGCCCCAGACCAGAGCGATCGTCTCGTCAACATGCAGCACTCTATGCTCGAAACGCTGTGGGAGATCTCGCGCTAGCCATTCGGCTAGAGCCTCGCGTTTCCGCCCTGCGTCCATGAGGGCGACGCCGCGCCGGATTTCGGCAATCGATACCACGCTGATGAACGAATGGTCCTCATCGAGTTGGTCCAGCCATCCTAAGACTCTTGGGTCGGGGGCAGGCTTCGTCACCTCGGAGAGGACATTCGTGTCGAGCAACACGTTCACAGCTGCAGATCACGTGGTTCGTCGCGCTGACGCTCGAGGTCAAGCTCGGCGCCGCGCATCGGCGAATCCATCAGGAACTCCGCAAGTGTGCCCTTTCGCACCGTCTTGCGCTGCCATTCCTCGGCCGAGACGACAACCACGCTTGGCTTACCGTTCCGGGTGATTGTTTGAGGTGCAGACTGCGCACGCTCAATGACCTCCGACAGCCGTGCCTTTGCTCCGGCGACCGTCCAGCTGGCGTCTTCTTTGGGAGCAGATAGCATCGTTGACCTCCATGACCACGTTGACTATCATGACTATATGAGCTTGCCCATTCGGCCGCAACAGGGCAGGGGAGGGGCTTTTCAGAGCCCCGAGGCCTTGGTGAGGTTTACTCGGAAGCGGTCACGGCGGCGCTGATATTTGCGCGTCATCTCCGCCGAGGTATGACCGAGCTGCTTTGCACGTAGCGTTCGTCGACTTCGGCAGACGAAGCGAGGCCTGACCGAAGTGAGTGCCCTGCAAACAGCTTGCCACGCTTGCTCTCCGGCAGATCGCCGCGGACACCGGCGGCGAGAGCGGTCCGCTTGACGAGGCGGGCGACTTCCTGATCGTTGAGGCGCTCGGCACCGACCTTCTTTCCTTGCCCGGTGACGCGCCGGAATAATGGGCCATGCGCGATACGCCCGAACTTCAGCCATGTTTCCAACGCGACCACAGGGCAGGTGGTATCCGACGAGCCGCGTCCCACTTCAACTTCGCGCCAGCCGGTCTTGCCGCGCAGCGTGACCAGCATGCCCTTGTCGAGGATTTCCACCCAGCCAGAAGAATCCTCGGTCTGTTCGCGGCCGACGTCGAGTCCAACAATCTCGGAGCGGCGCAGGCCGCCGGCGAAGCCGAGCAGCAGCATGGCTCTGTCCCGCATTCCGCGCAGGGTGCCGCGATCAATGGTTTCCAGCATGGCGATCAGATCCTCAGGCAGGATCGCTTCCTTCTGTCGGGGAGGAGAGGCGTGCTTGTTGCGGATGCCGGCCATGACGGTTGCGATATGGCGATCCTTGCGGTCGAGCGGCTGGCCGCGCTGCGCAAAATTCCAGGTGAGGGAGGACAGACGACGCTCGATCGTCGACACCGCTTTTTTGTCCCCTGAATTCGTACCTGCCGAACTGCCTGATGCGAGTGCTGTGATGTAGAGCCCGACGACTTGCGGATCGGGCGGGGTGGCCAAAAAACCTTGGCGCCGGCACCAGGAGGAAAAATGCTTCCAGTCGGAGGCGTAGGCACGCCGCGTGTTGGCGGAACTCGCTGCTTCGACATAGTCGCGGGCGCGGTCGGCGAGTTTTTCAAGATGATCGGGCAGGCGCTCGATCTCGCGGGCTGCAGCCGGCAGGGAAGGGGAGGGCGCTTGGGCTTCCGCTGGCGGCGCTTCCGGCCGACGGCCCATATCCATGACGATGTCAACGATGTCGGGCAGGTCGTCGGCGATCAGGTGATCGCGCTCGGTCGATCCAGCCGGCCCGGTTTGGTCGTCATCCGGCGGCGTTTCCTGTGATCGAGCGGAGCGATGCCGAGCACGGCGTTCGCGGTTTTGATCGACGAGAGAGGCCATTTCCTACATAGAGAGCAAACGACCGATAATGCAACATTATCATTCATTATGATGCCACGACAGGTGCGGCGGTTCATTGCCTTTTCGATTGCGAAAAGCGCCGCGGTGAACCATGCTGCCGCTAATGATTCTGCGCCCGCAACCCACCTCGCGCCAGCACACCACGCTTGGTGGTGCCGCTTCGACCGCCCCGATGGCACCAGTGCCGGCCTGGCTGCGCCGGGCCGTCCCGGATGCGCAAAGCCTTGCGGGAAAAGGTGTGGAGCCAAATGCCCTTGAGGATGTCGCGCTCGCCGCCGGCGCCGCCATTGGCGCGCTCGATGCCGTGGTCCGCCGGCAGGAGCGTTGGTCCGGCGCCTGGCGGCAGCGGCTGGCCCTTGCGGCGGCCGCGGTGACGACAAAACAGGCAGGGCGCGCCGAGGACGAAGGTCAATTGCGTGATGCCATTCTGCTGACAAGGCCCGGCGACGATGTCGGCCCCGCCGGCCGCATGTTTTCGGGGTGGCGCAGGCTGGCCGGAACACCTGCGGAAAAACTGCTGACCGTGGCGAGCATCGGCACGGTGCTGGATGATTTCGGAATTGCGCATGACGATGCGGCGATCGGCGATCTGGCGCACGAGCTTCGCCAGAATTTCAGCGCGGGAGTCGTTGGACTATTGACCGGCGCTTTTGCGGCTGCCGAGCGCCATGGGTTCGGACGCGTGGCCGGGGCATGGTTCGCCGACGCTCTTGTTGCGCAGCGCCTGGGCTGGGCACATGCGGTGCCGCTGTTGGGTCGAGAAGCATCCCTGGGCGCAAGAACTAGCCTGCGTCGATCGGCAGCCAGCGCCGTGGTTACCAGCATTGAGACGGATGCTGAGCGTGTCATCACTCTGCTTGCCGCGCAGGCGCGCGCCCCGCTGCGTGCCATCGATCTTTTTGCCGAGCTCGGGCGTCGCGCGGACCGGCTGCTCGGCGTCGCGCCAAAACTGAGGGCCAGGGCGGCGGACGCCGTGGTCGAAAGGCTGTTGTCCGACGATGCCATGGTCGCGTCCCAACAGATCGCAGGCATGAGCGACCGTGGCCTGCGCCGGCTGTTCGATCGCCTGGTCGAGCTCGGCGCCGTGCGTGAGCTCTCCGGCCGCTCAACGTTCCGCATCTACGGGCTTTAGGAAATGGCTGAAGCAGCGCGCAAGCGGCGAGGCCGATCAGATGACCAGCGATCAGGCGACCGCCTGTTTGATCGGGAGTTGGATCATCTGCCGCCGGAGGCGCGCTGGCGCGAGTGGATGCACCGCGTCGAGGCCACGATCTTCGCGGCGAGCGAACCGGTCGGCCGCGAGGCGCTGGCGCGGATCGTGGGGAAAAGCTGCAGCATCGATCTGTTGATCGACGATATTCGCGAAGAATTGCGCGGACGACCCTATGACCTGGTCGCCGTCGCCGGCGGTTTTAGGCACCTGACCCGCCCGGCCTATGCCGACGCCATCCGCGCCGCGATCGGCCAGGGGGAGTCCGCCGGCAGCCTCAGCGAGTTCGAAGTGCTGGTGGTGACGGCGATCGCCTATTTTCAGCCGATCACGCGTGGAGAATTGTCGTCCTTCTTTGGCAAGGATGTTTCGCGCGACCTGATCGGCCATCTGCGCGGCGCCAAGCTGATCGCGTCCGGTCCGCGCAGCCCGACGCCGGGCGCGCCGTACACCTACGTCACGACCAAAGAGTTCCTGCTCGAGTTCGGACTCGGTACGTTGCGTGATCTGCCGGATCTCGAGTCGCTCGAGGACGCAGGGCTGCTGTCGAAGGAGAAGCTGCTGGCGGGCCAAATCATGCCAGAGATCGCCACTGAGTGAAACGTCTGCCGCCGGCGCCGCTAGTCGCCTGTAATAGATTCGCAATCGGTTTAGATAGCCCCATGTCCAGCACAGGCGACCAGTCGACCGCTCCTTGATGGCCAACTGGAACTAGCGCATGAATGGCGACAAGCTCGAACAGCTGCTGGCCGAGACGATCTCGCTCGTCATGGCAAGCGGGGCCGTCAGCGAGCGTCAGCTATAACGCGTCGTGGTTGACACCATAGTGCAGACCGAGGCCGTGGCCCATCCCACCGACAGCCATCTCTCGCTGCGCGCGGTCCAGTGGCTGAACGGGCCGCGAGCGCTCAAGGCGTGCAGTCACGCCAGGTCTATCTGCGCATTGCACGCAGAGCCAGAAAGGAGGCGGCCTGTCGCTTGGCACTTAATTGTAAGAATGCGCCGGCTTGGTCGAGGCTTGGCATTTAATTGTGAGAACCGCTGCTTCAGGATTCTCAAATTAAGTGCATCTGCGAAGACACGTTCGACCGGTGAGCTCGGGCTATTATGTTTTCGGCGGCGTCAGTGAACCGGACCCTGTTGTCACCCATCATGTGACCACGCAGCATTCGGAGCATCTCCGGTCCGGCACGCTCGACAATGGCAACACCGGCCAGCAGAGCCGGCCGCAGTTGAAGCGGTAGGATCGGCTTTGCAGGTGTGGGCAGGTTCTCCTGTTGCTCGGCAATGACATGATCGAGGTCGGGGACGATTGCGCCCAGAACTCTGAACCGCCAAAGATTCTCTTCGCGCGGCGGTGGCCACGTCATCCGTCGCATCAGAAGAAGCCGGGCGATTTCCGATGGCGACGCCCAAGTGCGGATGTCGCGTTCGGCTTCATCATCGAGCAGCCTTTCGCCGTGGAGAGCTGCGGCGCAATACTGCCGGAAAGGGCAGGGGAGTTCGCGACCGACGGCATCCAGGAGTTGGCTTCCACACAGAGGGCACGTAATGCGCCACCCCAAAAGCTGGCTTCGCAGGATCGGCGCCGGTTCCGTATATGCCGGGCTGCAGCTCGTGCAGATCTGCGTTGGCCGCGCGGCGATGAGCCGACGCGATGATTGCGCGACATTTGTGAAGGCCATTCGACGAACCACGGCCGGTTCGGTGGCAAACATGTTGGCCAGGCGGATTTCCTGATCACTGCTCAATTGGAGATCGGTCGCGCGCAACGCGGAGGCCTCCGGCAGGCAATGCCTGAGCATGACAAGCGGAGGGACCGCGTAGAAGGCGGCATGGCGACTGATCCAGGAGGACAGTAGTTCATCAGAATGGGGCGGCAAGCACACCGGCAACTGCCGTGGCGGCGTGTTCTCGATCATGCGTATGCCGCCTCGGCATCGAACTCTGGCTCCCAGTTCTCGACTGCTTCGTCGTTGATGTGTTCGCGGCCGCTCTCGATGGCTTCGACGGCCAGGCTGTTGATCATGTGGAAGATGCTGGCGGTGATGCCCTCTGTGATCTGTAGGATCCGTCGCAGCGACTTCGGCGTAAGCACCGAAGGCCGACGCAGCGGGGTATTGCGCAGAATCGACGCTACCAGGGTTTCGAACTGTTCGTTCGCAGCCCAGCGGCTCAAGGTGAACTGCTCGAACCGTCGCGCAAGCTGGACGTCGCCGCTGATCGCCTCCCGTGCCTCGTTGACGCCGAAGCAGACCAGGGAGATCTGCAGACGATTGCTGAGGAAGCGGAGCGTATTCAGGACGATGCGTTGCTCGCGGTAGGATCCGGCGAGGATGTTGTGCACCTCGTCGATGACCAGCACCTGCACGCCGATCGCTTCCATGATCCGCAACGCCGCCTGTTCCATCTGGGCAATGTCGGCGCGAGGCCGCTGCGGCGCGCCGAGAAGGGTAAGCAGTTCAGCGTAGAACCGCCGCTCGCCGGGACGGCTAGTCATTTCCATGGCCAGGACCGGCGTCTTCAACGTACCCGTCAGAGGATTGAAACTCGACGGGTGCTCGTCTCGAAAGCGCTTCATGATCATGGTCTTTCCCATGCCGCTATCGCCGTAGATCGCGACCGAGGGCATGCGCGTGCCGCGCGGATGGTCGAGGAGCCCGCTTAGCCGGTCGAGCGCCTGCTTGGCGCGCGGGTAGAGAACCCAGCGGCGTGATCGTATCGCTCGAATGCGTCGCTCGTCAGTTTCGGCAAGCAGTGACGCAGCGCCGGCGGTCAGGTGGGAGATTCCATCGTTCATATTCACTCCAGCTCAATCTGTATCCTCTACAAAGGGTACAGGTTTGCTGGAGTCGACACCGCGGAGCGAGCCCCATCCCCGATCATCCACTTTCGATTTCGAAGAAGCCTTCCCGCGTCGCGCAGCCGCCGTTTTCTTGATGGCTGTTTCGACCAATTCTCGCTGTGCGATGGCGGTGCGGACGATGGCGCCGGTGTCGACTTCACGGCGGCCTTTCGCCAGAAGGGTGCGTCGGGCGGTAACTGCCTCGTGCAGTGTGATCGAAGGCAGGGTCACGTCGGCATAGCGCGCCTCCACGAAGTTTCCAGATGACCGCCGAATGAAGATGCGCGCCAGGTCGCGCGGATCGTACTTCACAAGCAGGCGGCGGTCAGAACGCCCGACGTCGGCGCTCAGCGCCGCCGACCAGTAGCGCAGGCCGAACAGATGGATCCCAGTCGGCCGCAAGGTGCGCTCCTGCTCAGGCAGGAAGGTTAGCCAGAAGCGGAGCCGATCCTGTGGCAGTCGAAGCGGGATATCGCCCTCGTGCTCCCGCCAGACCGCAATCGGCGGGCGGCCCAGGGTGCCGTGGATCGACTGATGGTAGGAGCCGACGATATCGAGTGCAATATAACGCTCGAGTTCACGCAGTGTCAGTGCCGCGTGCCGCTTTGAGTCGTACTCTCCCAGCTCCTGTTCGTTGCTGAATGTTGTCCCGGGCAGCAGGTGCAGCTTTCCCATCTGCGAGCCGATCAGACGCTCGATGTGACCGCCGAAGCGCGGCTCGCCCGGTGGCCGCCATTCGATTGCCATACCGGCATCCTCACAACCTCTCTTGAATGCACGGCTGCGGAAGTCGGCGCCGTTGTCGACGTGAACAGTGTCCGGCAGCCCAGCGACGGGCCACGGCTCCGTGACCTCGCGTTCTCTCAACCATGCCGATTTGTCGAATACGGAGTGTAGAAGGCACAGACTGGTGGACAGCCGGGACGGGGCATCCATCGTAAGATAGAACCCGGTCACCATGCGGCTGCAGACGTCCATCGCCAGTGTCAGCCACGGTCGACCGAGGGGCTGCCGGGTTTCCTCGTCGACGACGAAGACGTCGGCCTTCGTATGATCCATCTGGACGACTTCGAGGGGTCGGGACGCACCGAACACCCCGGGAACAGGCGTCGTCGCCTTGACGATCTTCTGTTCGCCGCGGCGCTGGGCACGCTTTTGCAGGTCGATGTCATCGAGGCGGGTCACTATCGTCCGGCGATGCGGTGGCTTGAGCCCCGCCGACATGCAATTCGCCTGCACGTTACGGACCAGCTGCGAAACCGTCGGCCGGGTCCGCTTCAGATAGTGTGAGTTGATCGTCGCGCGGATGATCTCTTCTCGCTTCTCGTCCAGGGTACGATGACCCTCCGGGCGCCCACGTTTGCGATCCACCAGAGACAGAACGGTCCCGCCGGCGCGGAACAGCTTGACCAGGCGGTATGCAGTTGCCTGGCTAAGGCCGAGCTCGGCCGCGAGTTCCGCAACATCTCCGGCCGTCGCGCCCTCAGGATTGCGTTTGAGAAAGCTGCGGATCGCGTCCGCACGCCGGCACGCTTCATCCCAAAGCGCCTCATCAATTTCGTCGGGAAATGGGTCGCTCATGAAGGCTCGCGAGTGAAAAACTCCGAGAGTCGGAATTCTCATGTCGCTTGGCACTTAATTGTAAGAATGCGCCGGCTTGGTCGAGGCTTGGCATTTAATTGTGAGAACCGCTGCTTCAGGATTCTCAAATTAAGTGCATCTGCGAAGACACGTTCGACCGGTGAGCTCGGGCTATTATGTTTTCGGCGGCGTCAGTGAACCGGACCCTGTTGTCACCCATCATGTGACCACGCAGCATTCGGAGCATCTCCGGTCCGGCACGCTCGACAATGGCAACACCGGCCAGCAGAGCCGGCCGCAGTTGAAGCGGTAGGATCGGCTTTGCAGGTGTGGGCAGGTTCTCCTGTTGCTCGGCAATGACATGATCGAGGTCGGGGACGATTGCGCCCAGAACTCTGAACCGCCAAAGATTCTCTTCGCGCGGCGGTGGCCACGTCATCCGTCGCATCAGAAGAAGCCGGGCGATTTCCGATGGCGACGCCCAAGTGCGGATGTCGCGTTCGGCTTCATCATCGAGCAGCCTTTCGCCGTGGAGAGCTGCGGCGCAATACTGCCGGAAAGGGCAGGGGAGTTCGCGACCGACGGCATCCAGGAGTTGGCTTCCACACAGAGGGCACGTAATGCGCCACCCCAAAAGCTGGCTTCGCAGGATCGGCGCCGGTTCCGTATATGCCGGGCTGCAGCTCGTGCAGATCTGCGTTGGCCGCGCGGCGATGAGCCGACGCGATGATTGCGCGACATTTGTGAAGGCCATTCGACGAACCACGGCCGGTTCGGTGGCAAACATGTTGGCAAGGCGGATTTCCTGATCACTGCTCAATTGGAGATCGGTCGCGCGCAACGCGGAGGCCTCCGGCAGGCAATGCCTGAGCATGACAAGCGGAGGGACCGCGTAGAAGGCGGCATGGCGACTGATCCAGGAGGACAGTAGTTCATCAGAATGGGGCGGCAAGCACACCGGCAACTGCCGTGGCGGCGTGTTCTCGATCATGCGTATGCCGCCTCGGCATCGAACTCTGGCTCCCAGTTCTCGACTGCTTCGTCGTTGATGTGTTCGCGGCCGCTCTCGATGGCTTCGACGGCCAGGCTGTTGATCATGTGGAAGATGCTGGCGGTGATGCCCTCTGTGATCTGTAGGATCCGTCGCAGCGACTTCGGCGTAAGCACCGAAGGCCGACGCAGCGGGGTATTGCGCAGAATCGACGCTACCAGGGTTTCGAACTGTTCGTTCGCAGCCCAGCGGCTCAAGGTGAACTGCTCGAACCGTCGCGCAAGCTGGACGTCGCCGCTGATCGCCTCCCGTGCCTCGTTGACGCCGAAGCAGACCAGGGAGATCTGCAGACGATTGCTGAGGAAGCGGAGCGTATTCAGGACGATGCGTTGCTCGCGGTAGGATCCGGCGAGGATGTTGTGCACCTCGTCGATGACCAGCACCTGCACGCCGATCGCTTCCATGATCCGCAACGCCGCCTGTTCCATCTGGGCAATGTCGGCGCGAGGCCGCTGCGGCGCGCCGAGAAGGGTAAGCAGTTCAGCGTAGAACCGCCGCTCGCCGGGACGGCTAGTCATTTCCATGGCCAGGACCGGCGTCTTCAACGTACCCGTCAGAGGATTGAAACTCGACGGGTGCTCGTCTCGAAAGCGCTTCATGATCATGGTCTTTCCCATGCCGCTATCGCCGTAGATCGCGACCGAGGGCATGCGCGTGCCGCGCGGATGGTCGAGGAGCCCGCTTAGCCGGTCGAGCGCCTGCTTGGCGCGCGGGTAGAGAACCCAGCGGCGTGATCGTATCGCTCGAATGCGTCGCTCGTCAGTTTCGGCAAGCAGTGACGCAGCGCCGGCGGTCAGGTGGGAGATTCCATCGTTCATATTCACTCCAGCTCAATCTGTATCCTCTACAAAGGGTACAGGTTTGCTGGAGTCGACACCGCGGAGCGAGCCCCATCCCCGATCATCCACTTTCGATTTCGAAGAAGCCTTCCCGCGTCGCGCAGCCGCCGTTTTCTTGATGGCTGTTTCGACCAATTCTCGCTGTGCGATGGCGGTGCGGACGATGGCGCCGGTGTCGACTTCACGGCGGCCTTTCGCCAGAAGGGTGCGTCGGGCGGTAACTGCCTCGTGCAGTGTGATCGAAGGCAGGGTCACGTCGGCATAGCGCGCCTCCACGAAGTTTCCAGATGACCGCCGAATGAAGATGCGCGCCAGGTCGCGCGGATCGTACTTCACAAGCAGGCGGCGGTCAGAACGCCCGACGTCGGCGCTCAGCGCCGCCGACCAGTAGCGCAGGCCGAACAGATGGATCCCAGTCGGCCGCAAGGTGCGCTCCTGCTCAGGCAGGAAGGTTAGCCAGAAGCGGAGCCGATCCTGTGGCAGTCGAAGCGGGATATCGCCCTCGTGCTCCCGCCAGACCGCAATCGGCGGGCGGCCCAGGGTGCCGTGGATCGACTGATGGTAGGAGCCGACGATATCGAGTGCAATATAACGCTCGAGTTCACGCAGTGTCAGTGCCGCGTGCCGCTTTGAGTCGTACTCTCCCAGCTCCTGTTCGTTGCTGAATGTTGTCCCGGGCAGCAGGTGCAGCTTTCCCATCTGCGAGCCGATCAGACGCTCGATGTGACCGCCGAAGCGCGGCTCGCCCGGTGGCCGCCATTCGATTGCCATACCGGCATCCTCACAACCTCTCTTGAATGCACGGCTGCGGAAGTCGGCGCCGTTGTCGACGTGAACAGTGTCCGGCAGCCCAGCGACGGGCCACGGCTCCGTGACCTCGCGTTCTCTCAACCATGCCGATTTGTCGAATACGGAGTGTAGAAGGCACAGACTGGTGGACAGCCGGGACGGGGCATCCATCGTAAGATAGAACCCGGTCACCATGCGGCTGCAGACGTCCATCGCCAGTGTCAGCCACGGTCGACCGAGGGGCTGCCGGGTTTCCTCGTCGACGACGAAGACGTCGGCCTTCGTATGATCCATCTGGACGACTTCGAGGGGTCGGGACGCACCGAACACCCCGGGAACAGGCGTCGTCGCCTTGACGATCTTCTGTTCGCCGCGGCGCTGGGCACGCTTTTGCAGGTCGATGTCATCGAGGCGGGTCACTATCGTCCGGCGATGCGGTGGCTTGAGCCCCGCCGACATGCAATTCGCCTGCACGTTACGGACCAGCTGCGAAACCGTCGGCCGGGTCCGCTTCAGATAGTGTGAGTTGATCGTCGCGCGGATGATCTCTTCTCGCTTCTCGTCCAGGGTACGATGACCCTCCGGGCGCCCACGTTTGCGATCCACCAGAGACAGAACGGTCCCGCCGGCGCGGAACAGCTTGACCAGGCGGTATGCAGTTGCCTGGCTAAGGCCGAGCTCGGCCGCGAGTTCCGCAACATCTCCGGCCGTCGCGCCCTCAGGATTGCGTTTGAGAAAGCTGCGGATCGCGTCCGCACGCCGGCACGCTTCATCCCAAAGCGCCTCATCAATTTCGTCGGGAAATGGGTCGCTCATGAAGGCTCGCGAGTGAAAAACTCCGAGAGTCGGAATTCTCACATTAAGTGCCAGGCGCCAAGAGCGATTATCAAATTAACTGCTGATTCTCAAATTAAGTGCCGGCCTAAGCATCTGGAATCGTTTGTAGGGCATTCTCACAATTAAGTGCCAAGTCACACCTCGGGAAGTGACCGCAAACAGAAAGGCGGAGGGGTAAGCAGGTATGGCCGGCGAGAAGGAAATTGTCGTCGTTACCGGAAGCAGCGGCTTCATCGGTTCGGCGGTCATCGAAAAGCTCGCCAGGCGTTTCACACTTGTCGGTTTTGATCGCGAAACCTCGCCCCATCCGCCCGCCGCGGCCGAATGCATCTGCATCGATCTCACCTCGGACGACAGCGTCGAGGCGGCGCTGAAACGATTGCGCACAGGCTATGGCAACCGCATTGCATCGGTGATCCATCTCGCCGCCTATTTCGATCTCACAGGCGAAGCGAACCCTAAATACGAGCAGGTGACCGTCCGCGGCACGGAACGGCTGCTGCGAGGGCTTCAGAAATTCGAGGTCGAACAGTTCGTTTTCGCCAGCACGATGCTGGTGCATGCGCCCGGGAGGAAGGGAGAACCGATTGACGAGGACTGGCCGCTCGACCCGAAGCTGCCCTATAGGGAATCGAAGATTCGCACCGAGGCGCTGATCCGGGAACAGCGGAAGTCCATCCCCACTGTCATGATCCGTCCGTCCGGCGTCTACGATGACATGTGCCATTCGGCGTTCTTGTCCCGGCAGATCGCGAGGATATACGAGCGCCAACTCGTCAGCCACGTCTATCCGGGCGATCTCGACGCAGGGCAGCCTTTTCTGCATCTGGACGACCTGACCGACGCGCTGCTCGCGATCGTGCAGCGGCGCAAGGATCTGCCGCCGAAGCTGCCGCTGCTTCTGGGAGAGACGGAGACACTCAGCTTTGACGAGATTCAGCGCGAGGTGGCGCGGCTCATTCACGACGAGGATTGGGAGACGCGGGCGATTCCGAAGGCGTTGGCCAGGACCGGAGCTTGGGTCGAGGGCGAGATCCTCGACGAGGATCCCTTCATCAAGCCGTGGATGGTTGACATTTCGGACGACCACTACGAACTCGACATCTCGCGCGCCCGGAGCCTCGTTGGCTGGGAGCCAAAGCATTCCCTGCGCGACACGCTCCCGGAAATGATCGAGGCCCTGAAAGCCGATCCGGTCGGCTGGTACAAAGCCAACAAGCTGAATTCCGCCCGGGTTGCGGCGGTCGCAGCCGAAGGAAAACCGGAGAAGAAGGGGGAACGCTCGGAGAAACACCACGCCATAATGCGCGAGCACATGGAAAGCATGCGGCAGATGCATTTCGACATGCAGTGGGTGCATTTTCTGAACATCCTGCTCGGGTTTTGGCTGGCGACCAGCCCCTTCGTGTTCGGCACGTTCGGCGAGGACACCTTCAGCGCCGCCGTGATGGGCATGACGGAAGATAGGGGCCTATGGGAGCCGTCGCTGCGCAACAATCTGACAGCCTGGAGCGACCTGATCAGCGGCCTGTTGATCATGGGCTTCGGAGCACTCTCCCTGTCGCCCCTCTTCAGCTGGGCGCAATGGGCCAATACGGCTGTCGGGGTGTGGCTGCTCTTTGCGCCGCTGATCTTCTGGACTCCGAGCGCGGCCGTCTATGCCAACGACACCTTCGTCGGCGCTCTGGTCATAGCTTTCGCCATACTGGTGCCGATGATGCCGGGCATGAGTATGGAAGGCATGATGGATTCCTCCGACATGCCGCCCGGTTGGACCTATTCGCCGTCGACCTATCTGCAGCGCCTTCCGATCATCGCGCTCGGCGCGATCGGATTCGTCATTTCGCGCGTGCTTGCGGCATACCAACTCGGACATATCGACGGCGTGTGGGAACCGTTTTTCGCTGGCGATGCCATCCGGAACGGCACCGAATTCATCATCACCTCGGATGTCTCGAAAGCCTGGCCGGTCGCCGACGGCGGCTTGGGCGCCACAACTTATATGTTCGAGGTGCTGATGGGGCTAATGGGGGGACGCGCGCGTTGGCGGACCATGCCTTGGATGGTGCTGCTGTTCGGCTTCGTTGTCGTGCCGTTGGGCGTCGTGTCGATCTATTTCATCATCATCCAGCCGATTGTGATCGGCACCTATTGCACGCTTTGCCTGCTGGCGGCGCTTGCCATGCTCATCATGATCCCGTACTCGCTCGACGAGTTGGTCGCCATGGGCCAGTTCCTGGTCCAGAACACACGCCGAGGCCGGCCATTCTGGCGGTCCTTCTTCATGGGCGACGCGTTGCCGGGAAGCGGCAAGGACGAGAAGCGGCCCGGTTTCGACGTGCCGTCGCGCCAGTTGGCGTGTGACGCGGCCCGCGGCGTCACCATTCCCTGGACCCTCGTCGTCAGCGCGGTTCTCGGCGTCTGGCTCATGTTCAGCCGCCTCGTCTTTGGCACGGAACCGCCGATGGCCGACAGCGACCACCTGGTCGGAGCCTTGATCCTGACGGTGGCCGTGATCGCGATGGCAGAAGTCGCGCGGCCGCTACGCTTCATCAACATCGCCTTCGGCTTCTGGCTGATCGGTGCGCCATGGTTCCTGTTGGGCATTAGCGGGATCGCGACAGCCAACAGCGTGGTCGTCGGCCTGTTCGTGATCGGCCTCAGCCTGCCGCGCGGCGCCCGTAGCGCCGAGCATTACGGCGGCTGGGATCGCTATATATTCTGACAGGAAGCGGGTCCGAACGTCGCACAGCCTGGAACCTGCTTGCGCAAAAGGCGCTCGGGCCCCATTATAGCGCTGTCATGACTCGATCGTACAAACATCTTCTCGCCATGCTGCTCGCGATCGTCGCGATGTCGGCCTTGAGCTTGTCGGCCGTCCAGGCCGGCACGATGGCCGTTGAGATGTCCGGCATGGCCGATGGAATGAGCGCGTCCGGTGATTGCGTGACGCCGTGTCCAGGCGAGCAAGACGACGCGGACCCGATGGCATGTCCCCCCGTGTGCGTAGCCCCTGTCGTTGCCGTGCTTCCTTCGATCATGACGTTGGACGTCGCATCGACATCTCTCCATTACGTCTTCCCCTACTCTCCCCATCTCGGGCGGGAGTCCTTGCCAGACCCATATCCTCCCAGGACCCGCGGCAGCGCCTGATGCTATCGGCCGCTTTCGCGGCCGATCCGAGCATCTGCGTCCGTTTGTGTGCCGTAACGCGCGCAGAGGCTAATCCCTGATGGCAGTCGAGACCTTCCTCGGCTTGCTGTCAGCGGTGATCGTGGAAGGTTTCTAAAGTGAATTCTGATTTTTCGATTCTCCGCCGGAGGTTTCTCCAGGCAGGCGCTGCTCTTGCGGGCGCGAGCTTTCTGCCGACCGGAATTTCACGCGCGGCCGGCATCGACGAACGGAGGCTGACAGTAGCTCCGGGCCGCGCGCCATTGCTTGGCAAAGACAAGCCAGAGTCGGACGTCTGGACCTACGATGGCGTCGTCCCGGGCCGCTGCTGCGCGTCCGCCAGGGACAGCCTGTCCGCATCCTCGTCGAGAACAGGCTCGACGAGGACACCACTGTTCATTGGCATGGCATCCGCCTTCCAAATGACATGGACGGCGTGCCAGGGCTGACGCAGCCACCGATCCGGCCTGGCGAGACATTCACCTACGAGTTCACCCCGCCGGACGCCGGAACCTTCTGGTACCATCCCCATGCCAACAGCCTCGAGCAGTTGGGACGCGGCCTTGCGGGAGTCCTGATCGTCGAGGAGACCGAGACTGTCGCGGTCGACCGTGACCTCCTGTGGGTCCTGAGGGACTGGCGGGTGACGTCCGAAGGTCAGATCGCGTCCGGCTTCGGCAACATGATGGAAGCCGGGATGTCCGGCCGCGTCGGCAACATTGCCACGCTGAACGGCGCGGTTCCCGGCGACCAACCCGTTCGGGCCGGTGAACGCGTTCGCCTCAGACTCGTCAACGTTTCGCTCGCGCGCATCATGGGTCTTCGTTTCGAAGGACATGATCCGCTCGTCGTCGCGATCGACGGACAGCCATGCGAGCCGCACAGGCCGGAAGACGGCCGTCTCTTGCTCGGTCCGGCGATGCGCATAGACCTCATGATCGACATGACGGGCGTACCGGGCGGACGGTACCGGGTCACGGACGATTTCTACAAGGGACTGGAATACGAGCTGTTAGTGTTGGCCTATTCGGACGAAGCTCCTCTGCGGACGACGTTTCCGGAGCCGATTGCCCTGCCGCTGAATCCCCTTCCCGAGCCCGACCTTTCCGCGCCTGACCGTCATGACCTGACCCTTGAGGGCGGCATGATGAGCCGCATGAAGGGAGCCGGAGGGATGGGTCGCGGAATGATGCAAGGCATGGGCGGCATGATGGGCATGGGGCAGGCGCTCTGGTCCATCAATGGGACGTCGATGACCGGCGACGGGCACGCCGACATGCCCCCTCTGATGTCGCTGGCGCGCGGAAAAACGCACCTGATCACCATGCGCAACCTTACTGCCTGGTGGCATCCGATGCACCTTCACGGTTTCAGCTTCCGGGTACTTACGCGCAACGGGGCGGAAGCGCCTTACAGCCAATGGGCGGACACTGTGCTCATGGCTCCCGAAGATACCGTCGAGGTGGCCTTCGTCGCGGACAATCCCGGCGACTGGATGCTGCATTGCCATGTCACCGATCACCAGATGGCTGGCCTCATGACCGTGCTTCGCGTCGCCGACGCGGGGCAAGAAAAATAGAACCTCAACGATAACCGCGAAAGGAATACCAATGCTACGCGCTCTCACCCTGATCACGCTCCTCCTGGCCGGAGGCGTCACCGTCCAAGCGGAAGAGGCCCTCAAGGCCACCCTCTACAAGAATCCTCAGTGCGGCTGCTGCGAAGGTTACGCCGATTACCTGCGTCAGAACGGGTTCGAGGTCGAGGTCAAGCCGACCAACGACCTGACTCAGATCAGCCGCAAGGCCGGGGTGCCCGAAAACTTCCAGGGCTGCCACACGATGTTCATCGACGGCTACGTGGTCGACGGGCACGTCCCGGTCGACACCGTCCGTAAGCTGCTGTCGGAGCGTCCCGACATCGCGGGCGTCACCTTGCCCGGCATGCCGCTCGGCTCGCCCGGAATGGGCGGTGAGAAGACCGCACCGTTCGAGATTTTCGCCGTGACGAAGGACGGAAAGACGCCCGCGCTTTACGCGACGGAGTAGGAGGAAAGCAATGCTGAGCGGCATGTTTCGATTGCGGCCTCAACAACTGGCTGAGCATAGCCCTCATGCCTGGGGCGGGCCTGCTCGTCTTGCTCGTGCTGCTCCTCGTGGTCGCACCGCTTGTGAAACACTCTTTTGGGGAGGCTGCGGAAAATGGCCAGAGACTCCATGACGGCGGGCGCGGCCAACTCGTTTGAAGGTGGACCGTCGCCTACCCTGGACAGGCGACGCGGACTTATGGTCGCGCTGCCTTTGACGGTCTTCGTCGCGCTGGCCGCCATGCTTGGATGGGGATTGACGCGGAGCGCCGATGACATCCCTTCCGCCCTGATCGGCAAACCAATCCCGGAGTTCAGCCTGCCTCCGGTCCGGGGCCGGATGCTTGGTGTGTCCAGCGCCGACCTTCGTGGCGAGGTCTCGCTGGTGAACGTCTTTGCTTCCTGGTGCGTGGCCTGCCGCGAGGAGCATCCGCTGTTCATACGGCTGGCAGCCGATGGCGTGGTCCCGCTCCACGGCCTGAACTACAAGGACCAGCCCGACGACGCCGCCGGATGGCTGGATTCGCTGGGTGACCCGTATACGAGAACTGGCGCGGATCTGAACGGCCGCGTCGGCATCGACTGGGGGTCTACGGCGTTCCGGAAACCTTCGCCGTCGGCGCCGATGGCCGCATCGCCTACAAGCATATCGGCGCCGTGAGCCAGAAAGCGCTGGACGAAAAGATACTCCCGATTGTCGAGCGCCTGCGCGCCGAGGCCGGGGAGCAACAGCCATGAAAGCGCTCGTTGCAGCCTTTCTCGCGGTCGCCTGGCTCAACTTGCCGCTTTCGGCCGCAGAGGCTCCGCCGAACTTCGCCATCCACGATGCACCAAAGCCCGTGCCGGAGGTTCGTTTCGAGAACGGCGACGGGGAGGCGAGGACGCTGGCCGATTTCCGCGGAAGGGTGGTGCTGCTCAATGTCTGGGCGACGTGGTGCGTGCCCTGCCGCGAGGAGATGCCGACCTTGGACCGGCTTCAGGCCAAGCTGGGCGGCCCTAATTTCGAAGTCGTGGCCCTGTCGATCGACCGCGCCGGACCGAACGTGGTGAGAGAATTCTTCGCCGAGATCGGAATCGAAAACATTGCCCTCCATATCGATGCCTCCGGGAAGGCGCTGTTCGGGCTTGGCATCGTGGGTCTCCCCGCTACGCTCCTGATCAACCGCGAGGGCGAGGAAATCGGCAGGCTCATCGGCCCTGCGGAATGGGATTCGCCGGAGATGATCGAATTCATCCGCAGCACAATTGCAGACGACTGAGAAAGGTAAAAAAATGACAACCACACCACCTCAAGCCGCCGCCGAAAGGTCGCTTAGCTCCGACGTGCTTCACGCGGCGAAATATTATCTGGGTGGCAGGCGCACCCTGATGCTTGCGGGTGTCGCAATCGCCACGGCCGGTCTCGCCTTCAACTGGAGCTGGCTGATGGCAGCAGGGTTCGCACCTCTGCTTCTGTCAGTGCTGCCTTGCGTGGCAATGTGCGCGCTGGGCATCTGCATGAGCCGGATGACCGGAGCTTCGTGCTCCAAACAAGCAGCGCCGCAGCAAGGGGTCGAGACCATGTCCGCGCCTGCGGCAATTCAAGCTCAACCCGAGGAAGGAAGGAACACAACCGATGCGTAGATCGACGAAGACATTCGCAGCAGCGCCGGCTTTCGCGGCGGGTCTGGCGACAATTCCGCTTCACGCCCAGGATCCAAAGGAGTCCAGCTCCAGTGCTACGATGGAAGGCGGCATGATGGGCCAGGATGGAATGGCCGGCATGATGACCCAGATGAACGAGATGATGACGACCTGCAACCAGATGATGCAGGCGAAAATGGATGACGCCGACGTGCCCGGAACCTCACGGGACACAACTCCGGAGGATGACGTCTGAGGCGGCAGCGGGTCGTCGTAATGTGCGGCCCCATCGCTCTGCAGCAGGAGGCGACTTTGCTGACATCTAGAATCTTCATAGCCGCCGCGGCGCTTCTCATGCTTGTCCCGGCTGCTGCGAGCGCACATTCGCTGGTCGAGGTCGAGAAGATACTCGGCGACGGGGAAAAGTACTTCCAGATGATCGACAAGCCCGCGCCGGACTTCACGCTCCAGATGGCCGATGGCCGGACGGTGAAGCAGGCCGACCTCCGCGGACAGGTCGTGGTGCTCAACTTTGTCTACGCGAGTTGCCCGGACGTGTGCCCCCTGCACTCGGAGAAAATCGCGGAAGTGCAGGGCATGATCAACGAGACGCCCATGAAGGACCTCGTGACCTTCGTGACGGTGACGACCGATCCGGTCAACGACACGGCCGACGTGATGCGCGGCTACGGTCCCGCTCACGGACTCGATCCGGTAAATTGGCTATTCCTGACGAAGCTGCAGGAGCAGTCGGAGAGTTCCACCCGCGAGCTCGCGGAGGCTTTCGGGCATGGATTCGACAAGACCGAAGATGGACTTCAGATGCACGGAATCGTCACGCATGTGATCGATGGCGAAGGCCGCTGGAGGGCGAATTTCCACGGCCTGAAGTTCCAGTCGATCAATCTCATCACCTTCGTGAACGCTCTGACCAACGGGTCTGTCCCGAAGCACGGACACGGAAGGAGGAGTTGGTGGGAAAGGGTAACAGATTACTTTTGATCGCCGCCAAGGTTAAGATAAATCGGAAAGGCACTGGAGCAATGAATGGCTGAGGCACCACGCACATCGCGGAAACCGATGGGGTGGTCAGTCGCAGCTCTGCTCTTGGTCGGGGCAGGAGGAGCCTGGTATATGCTCGATCCCGGCTTCCAGCGTGCGCAATCGGATATTGCAACGGAAGCACCCGACGACGAGTTCGGCCAGCGGGTCCGCGACTATCTGCTCGCCAATCCAGAGGTCATCGTCGAGGCGATGCAAACGCTGGAGGCGCGCCGCCAGCAGGCGGAGGAGAGCGAGGCGCAGTCCGTCCTCGACGCGCGGGTAGATGACGTTTTCAATGATCCGGAGAGTCCCGTCGGCGGGAATCCCGACGGGGACGTCACCATGGTCGAGTTCTTCGACTATAATTGCCCCTATTGCCGCCAGGTGGCGCCAGTCATAATCGACGCCGAGGCAGACGATCCCGAACTCAGGATCGTCTACAAGGAGTTCCCAATCCTTGGACCGGGGTCGATCTTCGCGGCGAAGGCCGCGCTCGCGGCCGACCGTCAGGGACGCTATGTCGAGTTCCACAAAGCGATGATGAATGCGAGCGGTCGTGTCGACGAGGCGCTCACGCTGTCGATCGCGGAGGAGGCCGGCCTCGACATCGAGCGGCTCAAGCAGGACATGAAGGATCCCGCCGTTCAGTCGGAAATCGACGGCAACATCGAATTGGCCCAGGCGCTGCGGATCAACGGAACGCCCGCTTTCGTAATCGGTGACGAAATCCTCCGCGGCGCAACGGATCTGGAGACGATGACCGGGCTGATTGACAAAGCGAGGAGGGACGGTAAGGCCACCGGGCCTGCAGCGAAGGACACTGCGGACTGATGCCGGAACTGTCCAACATCGGTATGCTGACCGTCTTTGCGGCGGGGATCATTTCGTTCCTGTCTCCCTGCGTTTTGCCGCTCGTTCCGGGCTATGTCTCCTATGTCGCCGGGCGGTCCGCCGGCGGCATCGGGCCCTCAGGCGCCGTCGCGGTGCGCCTGCCCGCGGTCATTCTCGGCCTGTGTTTTGTGCTCGGCTTCTCGACTGTTTTCATTGTGCTCGGAGCAAGCGCGACCGCGCTTGGGCAGATGCTGATCAGCTACCGTTATGAACTGAACTTCGTCGGCGGAGCGATCGTCATCCTGTTTGGGCTGTTCGTCACGGGTCTCATTCGTTTCCCCTGGATGATGCGTGAAGCTCGCTTCCATTCCGATCTGCCCGGCGGAGGAGCGACATCGGCCTATGTTCTCGGCCTGGCGTTTGCCTTCGGCTGGACCCCTTGCATTGGCCCGATCCTCGGAGCGATCCTCACGGTCGGCGCGGCGTCGGCCACAGTCGCGGACGGAGTTCTTCTTCTAGCAATCTACTCACTGGGTCTTGGCGTACCGTTTCTACTTGCGGCTTTATTCACGGACGCGCTGGCGTCCCGGCTACGTGGTTTCGGCAGGGTGGGTAGGATTCTGAGAATCTTCGCCGGGGCGATCATGATCTTGATGGGCGTCGCCATGATCACCGGGCAGTTATCGGCGTTCTCGTTCTGGCTACTCGAGAATTTCCCTTTGCTGGCCAGGATTGGGTGACGGACTGCCCTGCCGTTCTCCTTATCACTGGCGCGCGAGGTTCAAACCTTGAATAGTGTCGATCAAGCTCGAAACTCGCCGCCCTACTGAGAGCCCTCTTGAACCTCTAGTTGCTGTAGCTCCTATCTTCATATCAAACTGCTGGTTCAGAGCAAAAAATTAGCGGACCACGATCCCCAGCACGCGCATCACTCATGCTACGGATCGACAGCAATAGGCTCTGCGGTAGCAGTGAGCAGTTTGGGAACGGGATGCTGCGAGGCGAAGTTCTCTTACTGGCGGGCTCGGCGGAGCCGATGAGTGACGACACTGTACACAGCTATCGGCTTTGAGGTCGGAGGCGAGGAGCATTTGGAATTCGATTTTATCGGCGATATCGGCCATTCGTGGCGCACAATGTGAATTATCCGCGAAAACATCAGCCGGCGCTGATCGTGTTCGCCGACGTGACGCGCCAGTACTAGGTCCAAGGACAGGGGCTTGGGGGCATGCAGACCGAAACGTACAGAGCTAGGGCGGAATGACGGCGGCCTGGGTTTACACACTCGTACCTGCAGTTCTTGCGGTGCTAGCAGCTTCGATGGCTGTCTGCGTACGTCCTGGTCCGCAGGCGATCAGCGCGATCCAGCACTTTGCCGCCGGTGTAGTCTTTGCTGCCGCGGCAGGAGAGATATTGCCCGACATCAAGCATCAAGGGTCAGTCGTTGCGACCTTCGTAGGAGGGGTCGCCGGGGTTGCAACGATGTTGCTCATCAAAGAACTTGAGCGATTCATAAAGGGCCGGGCAGGCCTTCTTGCGACGATTGGGATCGACATCCTGATCGACGGTTTGGTGCTAGGAATCGGCTTTGCAGCAGGCGCTAAAGCGGGGCTGTTGCTGACCATCGCGCTGTCGCTTGAGGTTGTGTTCCTGGGGCTAGCGTTGACAACGGGACTGACCGCCGCGGGCTGGACCCGCCGGCGAATCATCGCCGTTACGGCCGGTTTAATGGCGCTGATGCCGATCGGCGCGGTGCTTTCCGCACCTGTCACCGCACTCTCTGCACCGGTGGTCACCGGCTTTCTTGCGTTCGGCCTTGTCGCGCTGCTCTACCTAGTGACCGAGGAACTGCTGGTCGAGGCGCATGAAACGCCGGATAGGCCTTGGGTGGCGGCGCTGTTTTTCGCAGGCTTCTTGCTGCTCCTGTTGCTCGAAGAGACGATCGGATGACCCACCATGCCGCATAACCACGACCACGCGCATCTGGACCCTGATTCAGGCGACAAACGTGTCGCCATCGCGATCTGGGCGAACGGCGTCCTGACTGTCGCGCAAGTCGCAGGTGGGATTTTTGCGGGCAGCCTGGCGCTGATTGCTGATGCACTGCACAATTTCTCAGACATGGCGTCGTTGGTGATCGCTTTCGGTGCGCGAAAGATCGCCCGCCGCCCGGCGGATGCCCGGATGACCTTCGGCTACGCGCGGGTCGAGATCGTGGCGGCGTTGATAAATTACACCACGCTGATCCTGATCGGTTTCTATTTGATCTACGAAGGTGGGATGCGGACGATCGATCCACCCGAGGTGAAGGGCTGGTACGTGGTCATCCTCGGCGGCGTGGCGCTCGTGGTCGACACACTGACGGCTTTGCTCACCTACTCGATGCAAAAGGGCAGCGTTAACATCCGGGCGCTCTTCCTCCACAACCTCAGCGATGCTCTCGCCTCAGTCGCGGTGATTGTGGGAGGCACGCTCATCATCTTATACGACATTCGTTGGGTTGACCCAGCGATCACTATCCTGATCGCGCTCTACATCCTCTATCTCGCCTTCACAGAAATCGGCGGCACGATTCGCATTCTCATGTTGGGTAGCCCGCCAGACATCGACACCGATCGGGTCATAAATGCGGTGGCTGAGGTGGACGGAGTAGAGGAAGTTCATCACGCGCATTTTTGGCAGATGCAGGAATACGCCGCCGCGTTCGACACCCATATCGTAATCAGCCCCGGTCGGTGGGACGACATCGAGAACATCAAGAGCGCGATCAAGGCGCGACTGAAGGACGAGTTCGGCGTCGAGCACTCGACGCTAGAATTTGAACGGCCCGACCGCAAGCACGAAGATACGCAAAAGTACGGTCATGGATAGAAAAAGTAGAATTGTCGGCTAAGGGTAGCGCAAGTGCTGAGCCACCCCCTGTGCCGGGCAGATGGCGCCGAACAAGGCGCTCTTGTAGCGCTGGTCGGCGGGCTGGATCAGCCGCGTGCCGCGCCGCGAACACTGCCTCACGAGACCGTTCTTCTGGCAGGACCGTGCCTCGTCTTGGAACCAGATCTCGATCTCCTTCTTGGGGTCAGAACAAGAGCAGTGCGAAATCGTACGTTAAGGGCGAACGGAGCGGGAACTTATGCTGCCCGTCGCAAATCAGCCGGCAGCCTGAGCGACCGGAAGCCTTCCGGCATATGCTGCTCGCTATCCCACGTGTAGATGCCGGTCAGGTTGATATGCTCCCAGCTCAGCGGCGAGATATGCTTGAGCAGATGGTCCGGAATCTCCCGACGCGCGTTGCGTAAATGGGTGACGGCCCGTTCGATATAGACCGTGTTCCAGTGTACGATCGCGCTGACGACGAGATTGAGACCGGACGCGCGGAATGCCTGGCTTTCGAACGATCGGTCCCGGATTTCACCACGCTCGTGGAAGAAGACGGCGCGCTTCAGCTTATGTGAAGCCTCGCCCTTGTTGAGGCCGGCCTGGCAGCGCCGGCGCAATGCCGGACTTGAGTACCACTCGATCATGAACAAGGACCGCTCGATTCGTCCGAGTTCTCGTAGCGCCCTTGCGAGCTGGCTCTCCTTCGGTGATGCTGACAGCTTCTTCAAAATCGTTGATGGCACCACGGATCGTGTCGTGATCGACGCCGCGAGATGAAGCAGATCATCCCAATGATCGAGGATCAGGGTGGCGTTGATGGGCGCGCCGATGTGGTTCGACAGCGCCGGATATGCATCGCCTTTCTCGAACGTGTGGAACTTCCGATCCTTGAGGTTGCGCAGCCGCGGCGCGAAGCGTTTGCCGATCAGGGCGAACAGTCCGAAGACGTGGTCGCTCGCACCGCCTGTATCGGTGAAGTGTTCCTGGATGTCGAGGATCGTGTCCTGATCAAATAGCCCATCGAGCACATAGGCAGCCTCGCTTTCGGTCGGGCTGATCGGCAGGATGCTGAAATAGCCGTACTGGTCGGACAGATGGCTGTAGAACTTCGAGCCCGGCTCGCTGCCGTAGTGCAAATTGACGTCGCCGCGCTTTGCGGCTCTGTCGCTTGCACGGAAGAATTGGCCGTCGGATGACGCGGTCGTTCCATTGCCCCAAAGCCGAGAATGCGGATGCCGGGTGTGCGCATCGGTGATGCATGCTTGTGCCGCACGATATGTCTCCGAGCGAGCGTGGAACGTGCGCATCCAGCCGATCTGATGCGCGCTGATTCCTTTTGATGCGCTCGCCATTCGCTTCGGACCGAGGTTGGTCGCATCGGCCAGTACGCCGGCCAGCATGGCCGAGACATTTCTTGGGACGTCACCGGTGCGGACATGCGTAAAGTGGTCGGCGAAGCCGGTCCACTCGTGCACTTCCCTCATCAGGTCTGGCACCTCAACCATTGGATACATATCGCTGATTTCGGTATTCAGTTCCTCGCCGCCGCCGGAACCTCGCCAGGTGTTAGCGTCACGATCAATGTCCCGGCCTCAAGACGCACACCTTCGAGCTTTCCGGACCATGCTCTGTGCGCCAGGCGCTTCAGGTTGAAGTCGAGCATTTGACGCGCTTCGGCAAGCCACTGAGCGCCATCACCCCGGACGCCCAGTCCAAGGCGATCCTCCTCCTTCATTTTGGTGAATGTCGCCCTAGGCATGAGGTGCTCGTCGATCGGCCGGAAAGAGCGGCTCCCGTCGACCCAAATGTCGGCTGAGCGAAGCCTGTCCCGCAAGACCGCGAGCGTGGCAATCTCGTAGAGACGGCGATCAGGCTGTCCCTGTTCGAAGATAAGCCGACGATCAGCTTGGCTGAGGTGGGTGACCGGGACGCGATCCGGGAGTGTCCGACGCTTCTCGGCATAGGTCCGTTTCAGCAGCGAAATTGCCGCAAGAAGCGGATCGTGTCGCCGCGCCGATTGGAACGTGAACGCCCGCAGAAACGCTCCTGCATATTTGTTGACTGTCGCATATTGCTCGGCCGCCACGGCCAGGGGTGACGCCTCGTTGTCCTCGACCATCGCCTCAAGCTCTGGCTTCATGCTGAGCAGACGAAGCCAGCCGACTTTCTGATCGAGAACCTCCAAAGCGTTGCGACCATACTCGTTGGCGGACTGCAGGGCAGTGATCGTATCGAGGAACATGCGCAGTGCCTTGGCGGTATCCGGCCTGCAATCCATGTGCCGTTGCTTCTTGCGGTTGTTGGCCTGAGAGAACAGCCGTCCTATCAGCCTGATGAACATCGTCACCGCATCGTCGGTGAGCTTCTGTGCGAGTTTGATGACCTGCGCCACGATCAGAGCGTGCCGACGGCTGGAATTGAAATCGCTGGCTAGCCAAGGCTGGCGTGGCGTTCCCTTCACGGATCATCTGGTCCCACCGACCCGAGGAAACCCGCATCTGCAATCTCGGATCGATCTCCAGTGCGCGCAGGAATGCGATCCGTTCTGTCAGCCCGACAAGGTTTGACGCTCCCGGCGCCGACCGCAACCAATGGAAGCGGGTCTGATCGATCGACGGGTCGACATCTAACAGCTTATCCAACGATCGAAGCATATTGAGCGGGATGTTTTCAATCAGAGTTCTCTCCGCCCGTCGGCGGGCGATCGCGCGTCCGGCAAGGCCGATCCGTTCGATCGTGTTGATTGCCGGCAGGAGGGATCCGCGTTCACGAAACGTGGCGATAATGGAGTTGGCTATCGCGGCGCCGTCGTCGGACATCGTCGCTGACTGAACTGCGGCCAACAGCGCCGCTCGACGATCTTCCGCCGTCGCGCTTCTTACACCCAGATACACCAACAGGCGCGCCGCGTGATCGCGGAGAGTTTCTTTACGGCGCGATTAGAGCGCGAATGATCCTTGGTCGGCACCGATTTGGTCAGCAACATATTTGAGCATCGCGCGAGGCGGCGTCTCTTCTGCTCCAAGCACTCGGCCCGGATATCGCATCAGACATAGCTGAATGGCAAAGCCTAGCAGATTATGGTCACGCCTCCGCAGCTCGATCTCCAGACGATCCGCCGGTGACAACGAAAAATGTCGGATCAGGCTGTCCTCATCGACTGGTATGTCGAAAAGCTCCCGTCGATCTTGCTCTTTGAGAAGCTTACGTTTTGCCATTTTCCGTACCGATGCGCGGCCATCTGGCGTAAGCGTTGTCGAGTCGGGCAAATGAGGGAATCGAAACTGACGCTTCGCGATGACAATCCACAGGATCGGACGCTGCTGATCCATACGCCGTTCATGGTCCGTTCGACCTTAACGTACGATTTCGCACTCCTCTTGTTCCGACCCCATATTCGCGCGTCCCAGTCCGAGTTGCATTTACGGCTGACCGTCAGAGCCGAACTACGGAAGCCTTCAATAATGCAGGAGGTTTCGCGAGTTGTATGCGTTCGCTGCTGCACGTGCACTTCGGAAGGCCTAACCACGCGGGACCGGAATAGTACCAAGGCAGCGGCGGAAATTCTGCCCCTATCTCAGGTCAGCACAGTACGGCATGACGGTGAAGGCGATGGCGGAAAAGCTCACCGCAACAGCCGAAAGGCCGCTCAGCATACGTGCCAGTATCTTGGTGAAGGATTGCTCGGAGCCGCCGGCATGCAGGAGATCATGTGCATACTCCGGAAACGCCGCATGTCCGACAGTGAGAAGCCACGTGATGGCGGTACTTCCCCACAGAATTACCGATAGCCAGGAGACATCTACTATCGGCAGACGATTTCCCGCTTCGCAGAGCGAAGCGTGCGCGCCATAGACCACCAGGAAATGCGTCGCCCAGATCCACGGACCGAGGAGAACGGCGACGAGCGTACCTACCGTCGAGGGTGACCTGCCGCTCATCCGACAAGCCTCGGGAAGCCATGGATGAGGAGCAGGCCCAATAGGCTCTGGCCTATCGCGTAGTAGCCAAGTAAGGCCACGTGATCGAAGCTGTTTCGCCACACGCGATCGGTGCGACCGACCATCAAGCGGACAGCAGCGTAGCCCGCCATCAGCACTATGGCGACGGCCAACTGCGCGGCGAGGACGCCCGCCATATAGACGATCGCCCCATAGGCGCTTGCACTGGGATCGAGTCCCGATGTTACATGGCCGTAGAGTTCGAGCCCCACGCCACCTGCTAGGAGCAGCGCGGCCCCAATGGTTGATAGAGCGGCCGGCAAACCATTGCCGCCAGGCTCGGGGAGAAGGCGGTTAGCGAGCATGAAGCCGCCGCCTCCAAGCAGAAACAGGACCATAGAGCCGACCGGCATGACTAGAGGCGGAAGCCCTGCTCCTGCTTGTGGCCACACCTCGGACGAGACGGTCCACAAATACAGGTAAGAAAACACGTAGGCCAGGTAGAGAGAGGCGCTGACCAGCGTAAGCACGACTATCGACCAATAGGAGTGCGAGCCCGGCCCCGACATATACGTGGGAAGAGTGATGCCGCCGCCGATGGCGACCCTGCCCTTTCTCGGGCCCGGATCGAGTGGCCAGCCCCATACGATGATGAAGACGATGGCCAGTGCGCCGCAGATCGCAGCGATGGTGACGGCCTTGATCGTCAGGAGCAGGAAAAAGGCCGCTGTGAACACGGCCGCAAGGACTTGGGGCCATCCAGGGCCCGGCATTTGAAGGACGTATTGCGGCTTGGCTTCGACCGCGGATGTGACCAACGTCTCCCGGCCTCCTGTCGGTGCATTAGGGAGGAAGTGGCCGCCCGCCTCTACTTCTTCGCTGAGCCCGGGCTGGTCCCAGAGTGGTTCCCTCGATGTGACAAGAGGGATGCTGCGGGTCGCATAGATGTCGTTCGGAAGCCACTCGAGTGTACCTGCATTCCAGACATTGCCAGGCGTCTTGCTACCAGTGCGGAAATTCAGTGCGAGGTCGATCAAAAACACCAGCACGCCGCCGGCGAGGATGAAAGCTCCGACGGTCGATATGCTATTGAGCACATCCCATCCGATGCTGCTCGGGTACGTCCATACCCGCCGGGGCATCCCTGCCAGACCCGTGATGTGCATGGGAAAGAAGGCCACGTTGAAGCCGATGAACATGAGCCAGAAGCACCACTTCCCGAGCCGCTCGCTCAACTGCTTCCGACTAAATGCAGGCGCCCAGTAGTAGAAAGTGGCAAACAGCGGAAAGACCATGCCGCCCACCAGCACGTAGTGAAAATGGGCTACGACGAAGTAGGTATCATGCACTTGGAAATCGAATGGCACGACGGCAACCATCACACCGGTGAGCCCACCAAGAGTGAAGATGAAAAGAAAGCCGAGGATGAAGAGCGACGGCGTCGTAATTCGCCAACGCTTTCGTCCAGCAGCCATGGTTGCAATCCAGGCAAAGACCTGAATGCCCGATGGAATGGCCACGGCCATGCTCGCGGCGGAGAAGAACCCAAGACTGAGCCCCGGAATGCCCGTGGTGAACATGTGGTGCACCCATAGCCCGAACGAGAAGAAGCCGGTGGCAATGAGGGCGACAACGACGAACCGGTACCCTACCAGAGGCATCTGGGCCATCGTCGGGACCATCATCGAGACAAGCCCTGCTGCCGGCAGGAAGATGATATAGACCTCCGGGTGGCCGAAGAACCAGAACAGGTGCTGCCAGAGCAGCGCGTCGCCGCCGAGCGCGGCCGAAAAGAACGGCCAGCCGAATGCCCGCTCGAGTTCCAAAAGCATCGTGGCGAGGATCACGGCCGGAAACGCAAAAATGATCATCCCCGCAAAGATCAGCATCGTCCATGCGAAGATCGGCATGCGGCTGAGCGTCATGCCGGGCGGCCGCGTCTTCAGGACGCCGACCACAATCTCGATCGCCCCCGCGATCGCCGAAATTTCGATGAACCCTATGCCAAGAAGCCAGAAGTCGGCGTTGTCGCCGGGCGAGTATTCCGTGAGCGTCAGCGGTGGATACATGAACCAGCCGCCATACGGGGCGAGATCGTAAAGAATCGTCGAGAAAAATACGAGGCCGCCAATCACATAAGCCCAGATGGCGAAGGCGCTGAGCCGCGGAAAAGGCAGATCGCGTGCTGCGAGCATCTGCGGCAGCAGCAGTACGCCCAAGGCCTCCATCGCAGGCACGGCGAACAGGAACATCATGGTTGTGCCATGCATGGTAAAGAGCTGGTTGTAGAGGTTCTGGCTCACGAGCTCCTGGCCGCCGACTGCCAGTTGCGCGCGCATGATCAGCGCGAGAATGCCGGCGAGAATGAAGAACAGGAGGGCGATGCCGAGATAGAACAAGCCGATGACGGTATTGTTCACCGCCGTCGGCAGGCGCCGGCCTCTTGGGGTTGCCCAGATGCGCAGGAGCTCTTCCCGTTCCCCGTCGGGACGCGGCAACGGGCTTATGGGTTGGTTGATTTCGCTGCTCATAAGGCCCCACTGTCTCGCAGGAAATAAAACACCCCCAATCCGGCGAGATAGACGGCAAGAACGGCCGCCGAGTTATAGCCCATTCGGAAGATGGTGCGGTTGCGCCGCTCCGCGAGGCCGGCGATAAAGATTGTGGTCACGCTGATGGCGATGACCACGGCGAAGGTCTCAGACCGTCCCATCTCGTTCATGACTGCACCGTCTCCGCCGGTAAGGTCGATGAAAAATGGGAACGAGACATCAAACAGATTGGTGCCGAAGACTCGGAGACCGCCATCGTGTAGAGCCCAGCCCGAACAGCGCTGAAGATAGTGTTCACCTCGGGCAGCGAAGTCGCTATCGTCAGGAACACCGTTCCAAATAAAGCTTTGGCCAAGACTGGTGGCTTGGGCTATAAAATCGGCCGTGCGTGAGAGGACGTAGCCGGCGATGATGATGACGGCTCCGGCGATGACTGCGCGCCATATTGCCCATTTCAACGTCTTGTCTTGATCCTTCTGTGCGGCCTCCCGCGCGCGATTATCCTCCGCCTCCTTCGAGTTTTCGCTGTCATTGACTCGACACGGCAGCTCGCCTTCCACCTGAGAGAGTACCACATGGCGACGCCCATCACGATGGCCAGCAGCCACAGCCACAGACCAGTCCACAGGATCGGCGTGTCGCCGACCACGATCGCGACGGTAACGATCGAGAGCCGCAGAATCTTGAATCCGCCTTGCAGGATGACGATCGGGTCGGGCAGAACATGGGTTAGCGCGCTGCGTCCAATCAGGGCGTTCGCGAGCGCGAGAATCGCGACCTGCATGGCGATTCCGCCGATTACCGAGTTGACGGCCAGGGCGGCGTCGCCGCTCACGGAGGACGTAATCGCAACAGCCAGCTTAGGCAGGCTCGTCACACCTCCGAGCAAGAGCAGTCCGATGAGGGCTTGGCCAACGCCCGTTCGGTGACTGATGATATTGGCACAGCGCGTGATTTTGAAGCCCGCAATCCAGACCGTGACCGCCGCGAAGAGGAAGGCCAGGATGGCGAACCAGAGGCGCAATCCCGGAAAGCCAGGCACTACTTGAGGCTTTCCAGGTATGCGGCGAGTTCCGCGAGTTCGCCAGAGGACAGGATATCGTACTGAGGCATCGCATTGCCCGGCTTGATATGCTGGGTGTTGGCAATCCATCGGACGAAGGCTTCGGCGTCGTTGGGCAAGGTACCGGCCGCCAGGGACAGGCGGCCGCCCACGTGAGTCAGGTCTGGCCCGATCGTTCCGAAGGAACCGCCGCCGCGCACGGTGTGGCAGGCACCGCAGCCCTGCACCTTAAATAGTTCGGCGCCCGCCCGGATGGCGGCGAGCGTCTCCTCATCCAGACGCTGGCTCGGCGGAACGCGCGGGCCGGACTCCTTGCTGCTCCACGCAGCAAACTCCTCCGCGGAACTGCTCACCACATGGAACGCCATGAACGCATGGGCGCCGCCGCAATACTCCGCGCACTGGCCGCGGGAGATACCCTCCTCGGTCGCCGTGACGGTCATGGTGTTGATTCGGCCGGGAATCATGTCGAGCTTTCCCGCCAATGCCGGAGCCCAGAAGCTATGAATGACGTCGGCGGTGGTCAGCGCCAGTTCGACCGGTTCGCCCACTGGAAGCCGAAGCTCGTTGGCCGTCTCGAAGCGTGTGCCGTCCGGAAACTCATAAACGATGCGCCACCACCACATCTTCCCTGTGATCGAAACGCGGATCGAAATCTCGCCGGCACTGCCGGAGTCCGCACGACCAGACATCACGCTGAGGCCGGTAGCGAGCAGCGCAGTAAGGACGACCACAGGAAATACCAGCCCCCGATGATAATGAGTCCTTCGCGCGAGAGGGGGGTTCGGACCCTGTCATTGCCGAAGATCGCCAATGCGGCGAAGGCCATCACTCCAGCCAGGATGAGTCCACCGCCGACCGTCATGATCATCAGAAGCGTGTACGCTTCCGATGCTTCCAGTCCGAGCGGCAGCAAGGCTGACTGGTTCATGGTGCTGACTCCGAACCGGTGCCGAACATGCCTGGGGGCAGCGTCGACAAATAGGCCGAGACGGCATCGATATCGGCATCGGTCATACGCTCCGCAATGGTGGTCATGATCCGGCCATAGCCGCTCCCGTTGCGAATGCCCTTGCGGAAGACCTGGAGCTGCGTTGAGAGGAACACGGTCGTCTGACCCGCCAGTTGTGGAAACTGGGGATTGGCTGCGGTGTGACAGGCGGCGCAGGACGGGACGTTCTGGCCGGGCAGGCCGGCGGAAAAGATTTTGGCTCCCCTGGAGACGTCTTCCGACGCCTCTCCTGCCGGGGCCGGCGGGGGAGCGGCTGCATAAACCTCGGTAAGCGCGTCCATTGTCGTATCGTCAAGGCCGGAAGCAACGAGTTCCATGTAGCCACTCGGGCGCGTACCGCTCTGATATTCTTCGAGCGAGCGACGCAGGTAGCTTGCGCTCTGCGCTGAAAGAAACGGGACGAGGTTCGATCTCGGCGGCTCACCCGGAAGGCCGTGGCAGCGGGCGCACACTTCGATAACTGCGCGCCCTGTGCTCAGCGAAAAGCCCGGAGTGCTACTGCGGTCGCTCGTGAGCCGTCGGTACTCGTCGGGTCCGAGGCTTGGCAACCGCTCCAGGAAGGCCACGAGCGGCCACACCTCATCCTCGCGTTCGTAGGCGATCCATGCGGGCATTCCCGTGTATTTCTGACCGTTGCGAACGATCCAGAAGAGTTCCCGTGGGGACCATTTCTCCGACACCCAAGTGAGGGGCGGCGGTGCGGGCAGCATGGCGTCCCCAACTCGCGATCCGGTCCACCCAGGCGCCTTATGACACGCAGCGCACCCAAGTTGGTACTGCACTGCACCCAGCGTAACCAGTTCTGCGTCGTCGAGGTTATCGGGAGCCGGGGGGACGGAATTGCTCTGATACTGTATCGACTGCCGCCGGATTTGTGCGAGCAGCCACGTCGTCACCTCGAAATGCGGTTTCTGTGCCGATACATTGTAGAAGCCTGACCAAACAAAGATCGTAGCGAAGACGGCCACAATCGCGGTTGCAATGGCGATCGCCTTCCAAAACTCGACCAGAGACAATTTATTGGATTCAGCCATGAGGTGCCCGACGCTGAAGCACGCCCACCCATCGCGCAGCAATGAACACGCCGGTGCCCAGGTAGCTTAGCGGGCACGCGACCACCATGAGCAGTCCGGCGAGTTGCTGATCTTCCAGCCCCGACATGGCGCCGGTTGCCCCCCCACCGTGCCCTGCGCCGAGCTGATAAAGGTCACGACCGGCGAAGATGAGAAGAATGCCAAGCAGGCAAAACAGCTTGCTGGTGAAAAGAAGCAGCCCGATCGATAGCCACTTTTGATCCTCCGAAATCGCGAGCACAGCACGCCAGAACCACAGCGCTGAAACGAACAGACTTGCCTGCATCATCATGTGAAGGGTGCTGCTTCCGATCGCCTGGGAAAGCACAGGAGGCGCATGCCAAGACCACAAAAGGACTACCTGAACGACAGCCGCCGCGACGGGCCACTTGCGGAGCGGGAAGGGCATATGTCGCCCGAGGCCGGAAGCTGCGGCGAGCGCCACAACGTTCATCAAAAAGATGTGCTGGCCCATTTGCAGGGCCAGCGGCCCAACCGTGGACAAGATACCGCCTCGAAATATTGAACCAACGTCGCACGCTCGGAACTGTTCCGGCCACGGTCTTGAATGTGCAAGGGCGCAGGCCCAGGGCAGGAGTTGTCGAGCTTGTTCTGCGGCGGCCGGCGACGATGCGGGTGATGACCTCGGCGAGGGAGGCGTACGGTTCGACACTCTTGGTTTGCGGTTTTTACACGCGATGCGATCGTCGCCCCAGCGCCCGCCACCGCCGTCGGAACCGCGGAGCGCATTTTTTTGATTGAGGGCAATTGGCCTGATCGAAAGTTCGAACACGTCCGAGCCGATCTCGACGCGACCTGCTCTGACCCCTGAAAACTGGATCGTTCGAAACTGGAGTTTTCCGCGCTAACATCCCTTGGCTGGGAGGAGCGGAAGGCGATGAAGGCATCGAAGTTTTCTGACGCGCAGAAGGCGTTCATTTTGAAGCAGGGAGCCGATGGGATCCCGGTGGCGGAAATCTGTCGTCGTGCGGGGATCAGCCAGGCGACCTACTTCAACTGGAAGAGGAAGTACGATGGGCTGCTCCGACCGAGATGAAGCGGCTGAAGCAGCTTGAGGACGAGAACGGAAAGCTCAGGAAGCTGGTCGCCGATTCCTCCCTGGACAAGGAAATGCTGCAGGACGTCATCCGCCGAAATGTATGGTCCGCTCCGTCCTTGCAAGGCTTTTGGATCTCGTAACGAGCACAGTCTGCTTAAATGTATCCGGCCTCACGCGAGTGGGCTGCTGTTGCAGCCAGGCCAAGATGAGATACGCGCGCGCTGTTCCTGGATAACTTGATCGTGCTTGAGCACGCTTTCGGCAGGAAGGCTTACAGTGCGCCGATCAACTGTCTCGTCATCGTCTCCTCGAACCTCGCAGTCTGTCGACCATGAACCTACGCTGTCACGGGTTCACGACGTTCGTAGATCGCTCCCGGCCGATTGAGGATCACCCATGCGACGCGTGCGACTTTGGCCGCAAGCGCGACAGTGACCTTGTTTACGTGCATCCTCTTTTGAAGTCTGTCGATCCAGGCACCAAGGCGGTCTCGGCTTCGATCGAGGTGCATGACGCATGATCGGGCACCGTGGATCAGCAGGCGCCGAAGATAGTGATTGCCACGTCGACTGATGCCCAAAAGGGTGGACTTCCCACCGGTCGAGTGCTGGCGCGGAACGAGCCCCAACCATGCAGCCATATCGCGGGCCGATCGGAATTGCCGACCATCTCCAGCTGACGCCAGGATCGCGGTAGCCGCAAGTGGTCCGATGCCCGGCACCGTCATCAATCGGCGGGATCGTTCGTCCTGGGCGGCATTGGCTTCGATCTCACGGGTCACCGCGGCTATACGCTCTTCGAGGCGACGCAAATCGTCGAACAGATCAGCCAGAAGCCGTCGCATCATCGGCGTCAGATCGTTCTCCTCGTTGACCAGTACGCGCGGCATGTCAGCCTTAAACTTGCCGATGCCCTGGTGGATCGCAACGCCAAACTCGATGCACATCGCCCGCATCTGACAGACCAGCCGAGTTCGGCTGGCGACCATTCGATCACGGATTCGGTGAAGTGCCTGCAGCTCGGCCTGAGCGGCAGTCTTGATCTCGACAAAGCGCATCGTCGGCCGTGTTACCGCCTCCGCGATTGCTGCGGCGTCGATAATGTCGTTCTTGTTCGACTTTACATAAGGCTTCACGAACTGCGCAGGGATAATGCGAACCCGGTGTCCGAATGCCTGCAGATGGCGCGCCAGCCACTGCGATCCCGGACAGGCCTCCATGCCGATCAGTGCTGGCGCTGCAACTCTGAAGAACTGCAAGATAGTATCTCTCCGGAGTTTCCAGTTGCCGATGATTGCACCGTCGGCATCCGCGCCTGCGATGTGGAAGATGTTCTTGCCGAGATCGATACCGTAGACCGCGGCGTTCGTAGGTTTGCGATGTGCCATGATCACTCCTCCTGTCTGCATCGCCATCGTCGCATCGGTGGACGGAGCGGACCATCTCATTAACTGTGAGGCAAACGCGAGCTGGTGGCGCAGACCTGTGGTGAGTGGAACGTGTCGATCCGGCGAGCCTGCCGGATCTTGGAGTTCGACACGTCGACCTACCACTACAAGTCCGGCCGCCGCATCAGGCCGGCATCGAGGCTCGGATCAGGGACATCTGCGCAACGCGTGTCCGCTACGGCTACCGGCAGATACTACAACGAGGTCCGCGCGTACGGGGCGATCGGGCACAAGGTCCCGATCTCGTTGCTCGATCCCGATGGCGTCACCACCCCGCCATCGTGAAAAAGCCGGGAAACTATACCTTCCGGCGGTCCAAGGAATGGGGTCGGAGCACAAACGGCCGAGGCTCTAACCGCCACTGGATGAAAGTTCAGTGGCAGGTCAGACCGTCGTCGAGGAAGCGACCGAGTCAAGCCCAGCGCGAGAGCGGGTTTGCTTTGATGAGTTGCTCGTCTGGCTGACCAGGGCAAGCTTCTCGCGCAGTAATGACTGGAGGAAATCGATGACGAGTCTCTTTTCTCTTGACGCCCGGTTCACCGCTCTTCGGGCAAGCGTCCTCGTATCTCTCCTTGATCCTTTAGAGCCCGGCGGTGTGCCGGAGCGCCTCCGTTGCGGTCGGCGCGGGTCGGGCCGCGCCAGTTCGTGGAAGCCGCGACACGCGCGCTACACGCAGAAAGCCAAGCTCACGGCGCTACGTCGGACCAGCGCTAGGTATCGGGCGTAGCCGTCGTCCTACAGTACCCCGACGAAGACTTGAAGGCGCCGGACTCAGGCTAATGCCCATGCATAAGATACGAAGCGGCCATGATGTCCGCTCGGCGAGCTGACTCCTCCACCTCCAACTCTTTCTTGGCTTCTTCCCAGTGATCCTTTTCACGTTCGGGGGCACCTCCTTGGCGCTGCGCAATCTTGCGAGCACGCTCCCTGATTTGTTCGACGGTAACCATGTGAGATGCCTTTCATGGATCGTTCAAACGGATGAAAATCTAACTTAAATCAACTCTCAATTGCAATCACCGATACTGACCAACTGTTGGAAGGCAGCAAAACGGCCGCTTGCCGGCGCCGCCACACCATGGAGGCGGTCACACTTGCACCGCTCGGACCCAACCTGTTCGCCGTCACCAAGCTCGGCGTCTGCGGTGTCGTCGCGGATTACGAGAGCGACATGCTCGCCTTCGGAGAAAAGGGCTGTTCACCGACACCTTGTCCGGCAGGCGGAGGGCGTTCGGACGACTCGGGCGCGGTCTGAGAGTGCGGGCGGCACTTGTCATGATCGCGAAGGGCGTCGCCATGATGAGGGATATCTCTCCACCTTTGCCTTCTGGCTGCTGGACACCTTTCCTGTGCTAGAAGGCGCAGGTTCGGACCCAGGGAAAGAGGTGACGAAAATGGCCTTAAATGCCGATCAGTTGGAACAAGACATTCTCCGCGTGTTCATGTGTGCCTGTCGAAAAACAGGCTTGAGATCGCCGAGCATTTGCTGCGCGCACTCGAAGTTTTGGACAGAGAAACGTGCGTTCAAGAGCATACTCAATGCCATTGCACCTTGATGGAAGCCTAGGCGAATTAGTTCATCGGACTGATGCGGCTCACACCCCGCCGGCCGGTCGGACCCAGGATCGTTAGCAAAGGAGATCAGCCACGATGGATGGTATGGGCGGCATGTGGATGGTGGGCGGGATGGCACTCTGGATTTTGGCGGTTGTCGTCCTCGTGCTCGGAATTGCGGCGCTCATCAAATTCCTGCGCAGCTGAGGCGCCCGAATGTGGTACGGAGGATGAGAATGAACGACCGCAGGAAGTGGTTGTCGTCACCGGAAGCAGCGGCTTCATTGGATCCGCCGTCATCGAAAAGCTTGCCAGGCGTTTCACCCTTGTCGGCTTCGATCGCGAAAGCTCGCCGCGCCCACCGGGCTGCCGCCGAATGCCTTTGCATCGACTTCACTTCCGACGAGAGCGTCGAACAGGCGTTTCAGCGTGTGCGGACAGCCGATGGCAACCGCGTCGCTTCGGTCATTCACCTCGCCGCCTATTTTGACCTGACCGGCGAGCCCAATCCGAAATATGAGCAGGTGACTGTCCGCAGTATGGAGAGGCTGCTGCGAAAGCTCAAGGAGTTCGAGGTAGAGCAGTTCGTCTTCGCGAGCACCGTGCTTGTTCATGCGCCCGGCGGTCATGGCCAGCGCATTTATGAGGACTGGCCGCTCGACCCGAAGCTTCCATAAAGTGAACCAAAGATCCGTACCCAAGCTCTAACCCGCGAGCTGCGGGGCGAAATCCCTGTCGTGATGGTGCGCCCCGCCGGCGTTTACGACGACATGTGCCACTCGGCCTTTTTGTCCCGCCAGATCGCGCGCATTTAAGAGCGCAACTCATCAGCCACGCCTATCCGGGCGATCTCGGTGCTGGACAGCCATCTCTGCATCTCGGCGACCTCACCGAGGCTCTGCTGCGCATCGTGGAACGACGCAAGAAGCTCCCGCCGGAATAGCCAAGTGGCGCTCCCATGATGTACCTGGCCATAGCGCATCCTTTGATTCGAGCGATAAGCATGCCCCATCAAAGTCCGGGATCAAACATCTAGGCGCAACGACCCATATGTTCGAGGTGCTGATGTGCGTCATGGGTGGACGCGCCCGTTGGCGAACGATGCCCTGGATAGTGCTTTCTGTTCTCCCTATGCCCTCGATGAACTCGTCGGTATGGGTCAGTTCCTGGTCGCGAATACGCGCCGCGGGCGGCCTTCTGGCGCTCCTTTTTCGTGGGTGACGCGCTGCCCGGGAGAGGCAAAGACGAAAAGCGGTCTGGCTTCGATCTTCCGCCGCGCAGATTGGTTTCATACGCGGCTCGCGGCGTCACCGTACCCGGGACCCTCATCCTCAGCGTGGTTCTCGGTATCTGGTTCATGTTGCGCCGGCTCGTCTTCGGTTCGGAACCTCCGATGGCCGACAACGATCATCTCCTCGGGCGTTGATCGTAACAACCGCGGAAATTGCGATGGGCGAGGTTGCGCGCCCGCTTCGCTTCACCAACGTCGCCTTGGTCTCTGTCTGGTCGCCGCGCCATGGCTTTTCGCCGGGGCGACCGGAATCGCGGCCACGAACAGCGTTCGTGTCGGCCTTCTCTTGGTAGGTATTAGTATGCCGCGCGGAACTCGTAGCACCGAGCATTACGGTGGTAGGGACCGCTATGTGGTCTAACAGGCTATCAGGGGGCGGCCAGGTGGGATGCTGATCGGGAAAGTCCCAATGACAGTGGATTAGTACCATGCCTTAATGGCTGGCGCACCCGATGGTAGTACAGCACAGTAGGTCTGGAAGTCTCACACTGGCGATACTCAGATCCGACGGAACTTCATGCAGGTTCCCCCATTGCCACGAGTGAGGGCTTCATGACCTCGCCGAGGTGGGGCCTGGCACTCATTGCGTCGCGGATGCGAGTGCCAGAACTCATTCCCGGCGCGTCGAGGCTAGATACACTAAGTATGAGATAGCACCCGTGCACTTATCACACACTCCAACGAAGGCCTACAGGGATGATTGAAAGCTTAGGCGACAATCCCGTGGATCGGCAGCGTCTAACGCTTTGGATCGTGCTGCTGCTCAATGTAGCCATTGCCGTCGGATTCTTTGCCAGCGGAGCGCTGGGTGATTCAAGCGCGCTAATCGCCAACGGGCTCGACAACACCTCAGACAGTCTGGTCTATGGTCTAAGCCTTTTCGCCATGACCCGCGCTGATAAGTGGAAGCGCTCCGCCGCGAATGTCTCCGGCGGCATGCTGCTGCTTTTTGCTATCGGCATCCTGATCGACGCGGTGCGCCGATATTTTTCTGGATCGGAACCTCTAGGACCGCTGATGATCTCGATGGCGTTGGTGGCAGCTGTAGTGAATTTGGCCTGCGTCTGGCTTCTTGCACGGATCAAAAATCCAGATGTGAACGTTAGAGCTGCAAATACCTTTAGTATCAACGATTTCGCATCAAATGGCGGCATCCTGATCGCTGGCGGCTTGGTTTGGTGGCTGGGAAGCAACTGGCCCGATCTTGTGGTCGGTCTCGGAGTCGCGGGTATCGCGATCTGGGGTGGGATCGGGATCCTTCGGGATGCGCATAAGGAACATCACAAAGCGGTTCATGATGATGCCAATAGGGGTCGGAACAAGAACCGTTCCCGCAGACACGCTAAGATCGAACGAAGCGCGAACACGCGCATAGATCTGTAGATGAAGCCACCGGGCTGGTTGAAAGCTTCCGGCCGATGGCCAACCACTTCCCCTTGGGATTTAGAGTGCCGAGGGAGAAGGCGAGTGGGTAGAAGACGGCTTGTCAGTTCAAAGGAAGCGGCGATACTGCTGGGCATAGCGACGGACGAGGATAGTCTGATCCGTCACTTTACTCTGGACCCGGCAGATAGATTGGAATGCGAACTCCGCCGGCGACCGCAGAACAAGCTGGGCTTCGCCGTTCAACTCTGCACGATGCGACAAACAGGGCGGCTCTTGTGGGACAACGAGCAGCCACCTGCGGCTGTGATCAACTATCTTGCGGATCAGCTGGGTATCGACGCGCGCCTCTACGCCTTCTATGCGCATCGAGTACAGACGCGTTTCGATCACAGCCGATCGTTGATGGCTTACCTCGGTCTCCGGACTGCATCTAGAGACGATCGCCGCGCCGCACTTGTGGCTGCAATCAATGCGGCGGCCAACGGCGATCACGGGTTGCCGATCGCGACAGCAGTCATTGCCGAGTTCCGGAAACGAAACGCACTCCTGCCTTCGCTGCATTCCATCGAGAAGATCGGCCTCGGCGGTCGCGCGATAGCTCGCCGACGGGCGGAGAAAGTCGTAGAAGTGCTCGTAGCGGCGCTCGAAGGCATCGGACGAAGGAAAGACGATGGTCGAAGCCCGCGTCACCGGAACGGCAAGGCTGGCGAAGCCCTCATCGCTCGCTGGCTCAGCACGCAGCAATCTGGTTTCTGTTTTCAAAGCCAATCTCCTGCCCAGAGGTGTAGCCCAGTGCACCTATGTGCGATAATGCTGCCGTAAGGTGTACATTATGCGTTGGTGTTATCATGCATCTTGGAGAGCTTGAGGCCTTCGATGCCGTCATGCGGATGGGCAGCACAAATCGGGCTGCCGACTTCCTGGGCATCAGCCAGCCGGCGGTCAGCCGGGCAATCGGCCGCCTCGCGAGATCCTCAAGGCTGACGTTGTTCCGACAGGTTGGCGGACGTCTTGTGCCGACGCCTGAGGCGTTGAGCCTGCACGAGGAGGTGCAGCGCGCCTTTGTTGGCCTCGATCAAATACGCGCCCGCGCCGCGATGATCCGTGAATTCGGCGCCGGCGGGCTTCGGCTGGCCTGCTATCCCGCGCTCGGTCTGTCCTTCGCACCCAAGGCGATCCAGCGATATCGAGCCAAGGACCGGTCAGGCCATGTGACCCTCCTGATCGCAGGTTCAAACGCGGTGCGCGACATGGTCGCCTCCGGTCAGGCGGATGTCGGGCTGGCTGCCGACGAAATCGACGTGTCGCGGGTCTCCACGCAGCCCTTCATGTCCGCACCCGCCGTGTGCGTCATGCCGGCAGGCCATCGCTTGACCAGCCACGAAACTGTTTCGCCCAGTGACCTCGCCGGAGAACCGTTCATTGCCCTTTCACCGGATGACACCGTTCGCAGGCGGATCGAACGCATTTTCGAAGAAGCCGACGAACAGGTTCGCACTGTGGTCGAGACGCAATATTCTGAGGTGGTCTGCAATCTGGCCCTCGAAGGCGTTGGTATTGGAATCGCCAACTCCGTAACGTTCAGGGCCAGCAAATTCGAACAGCGTGGCCTGGTCGCTCGCCCTTTCCATCCCAAGATTGCATTCAAGGCCCTAGTCCTTACAGCAAAGGAGCGATTGAAGTCCGCCCAAACACAAGCCCTTGTTGCGGCGCTTCATGACACACGAAATCAATCCAGTATCGTGACCGCACCTGCCATGACTGGGAGCTAGTCCAGGACATGTCGTCAGCGCGTGAGCCATGACAACAACACCGCGTGGAAAGCGCAAAGGGTTCGGCAGCAGGCTCGAAGGTCGTGTATGAGATTCCAGCGCAACCGCTTGCCTTCGCGGCTCCCGGCGCCTCGCTGATCTATATGCAGGTCATGCCGCGGTCGGGGCGTTCGGACGAGCCCGCAAAGCAAGCTGCCTGATAGTCCTTAAGCGCAGCCCGTCGCTCGTTCGCGGATGGTCTCGGGCCGAAAGCCCATACCGATCAGAAGGCCTGTAAGATGCGGCAGGAGCCGCGAGCGGGCGATGAATCGCATGAAGGCCGGCGGGCCGGAAGATGGTTTCCCGCCCTCCGGCTTGCGCCGTCGCCGCATCATGAGCTGGAGCTTCTGGGTCGCTTTTGTCGGAAAGCTCCTGCGCTTCTGGACGGCGTGAAGATGCGCGTCCGTCAACGTGCCCTCACGGAGCGGGCTGACAAGGATGTTGGCGGCCGCGATCGCGTCCTGGATGGCGAGGTTCACGCCGACGCCCGCCTATAGGGGACATGGCATGGGCCGCATCACCAATGCAAAGCACGCCGGGCTTCCACCATTGCCGAAGCCTGTCCATCCGAACCTTCAGCAGATGCACCTGTCCCCAACCGGCCAGCTCGTCGAAGCGCTCGGCAGGGAGAGGAGCGACGGCTGCGAGCTTGGCTCGCAAGGCAGCGATGCCGTCCTGCTTGACCTGCCTGTAGCCTCCCTTGGCGATCACGTAGCCGAGCTGCCAGAAATCGCCGCGGTCGATCATCACCAGGCCCTGGTTGGGGCCGGCATGGCTCATCGGTTGCGCCGCATCGCCGTCGCGGCGCGACAGCTTCATCCAGAGCACATCGACCGACGATCCCAGGTCCTCGACCTCAAGCTCTGCCATGCGGCGCACAATGGAATCCCGGCCATCCGCGCCTACGATAAGCGGCGATTCCATGTCGTGCTCCGTGCCATCGGCTGTCCGGACCGTGAGGCCGCGAACGGCGCCATCCCGTTCGACCAACCCGGTGGCCATCGAGCCCATTTCCAGCCGGAATCCGGGAAATGTGCGTGCCTTGTCGGCGATGAAGTCTAGAAAATCCCATTGCGGCATGAAGGCGATGTATTTGCAGCGCGTTGGCAGGCGCGAGAAGTCGGCGATCGTGGTGATTTTGCCGCCGATCTCGGCGTGAAGTGCAGGGGCCTTCTGGTGCGGCAACGCCAGGAACTCGTCGAGACAGCCGAGTTGGTCCATGACATCCAGCGTCGAGGGGTGAATGGTATCGCCGCGGAAGTCGCGCAAAAAGTCGTCGTGCTTCTCGATCACGGTGACAGTGATGCCGTCACGGGCCAGCAAGAGCCCGAGCATCAGGCCGGCGGGACCAGCTCCAACGACAATGCAATCCTGTTTCGACATGGCGCATCCTTTGGCTTTCCCGGCAGAGCACTGCCGCAATCGCCAGCCGGGTGGTCCGGATCTCGGAGGACGTGCCTGGACGATTTGGTATGTATTGCTAAGAATTGAGCCGGAGCACGATGACGATCAATGGGGCATAGTGGCTCATCTTTGGGGCGTGGATCTGCGACAGTGCTAGATATTTTGAGCGGGTATCCGCAGATCGCCGGCAGAACGAAGGAGCAGATCATCTATGCGTCGTCGCTCCGTTAAAAAGGCCTGCAACTCGTCTCCCGTCAACGTCCTTTCCGCCGGAAGGCGAATTCGCATCGGATCGACCTTCGTACCATTGATGATCAACTCGTAGTGGAGGTGGTTCCCGGTCGAAAGACCTGTGGAACCAACGTAGCCAATGATCTGGCCCTGGCGAATGGGCGCCCCTGGGACCACACCATCAGCAATCTTGCTCTGGTGGTTAAAGGTTGTCTGATAGCCGTTCGCGTGGCGAATAACCGTTTGTTGACCGTAGCCGCCATTCCAACCGGCTTGTTCCACAATTCCGTCTCCCGAGGCGAGTATTGGTGTGCCTCTCGGGGCTGCCCAATCCACGCCGGTGTGAGCGCGCGCATAACCGAGGATCGGATGTCGTCGATTTCCGAAGCCGGAGGTGAATTGTCCGGTAGGGATCGGATTGCGAAGCAGGAACTGCCGCACGCTGCGGCCCGCTTCGTCGAAATAGTCTGTGGTCCCATCCTCCATCTGAAATCGATAAAATGTACGAGCCGTTCCTCCGAAGTTGGTTTTGATGTATAGGAGCTCGGAATCCCCTGTTGCTTTATCGTTCTCGTCGGGCTGTGAGAAAAACACCTCGATCTGATCTGTTGGATCAGCGGGCGACTCGAAATCAACTTTTGTAGCAAGCAGTTGCACCAGCTGACGCGTCATCGGTTGTGTCAGCCCATGCGAGGATGTGGCACGGTAGATGCCGTCATACACCGTTGGCAAATCGCCGCTCGCCTGTGCGACGGGCTGATGGGAGGTTTCGAAGGCGGCGAACACAGCCGGATTTGCCTCGGGCTCGCTACCGCGCACATAGCGCCGCGCGTCATCAAGCGCGACCGTGAGGACATGTTGACGCTGGTTATAGATGCTGGCGCGGACAATTTGCCTGATGCTTTCGCGCGTTTCGATACCCAGACGAAGTACATAGCCCGATTGCAGCGTCGGAGACCCCAGGAGGATAGCGACCGCCTCGGCCATGCCGTCGGCGCCAGCCCCCACGTAACCAGCCTCCGCCAGCACGCCGGCAATCTCGCTTTCGGAACGAATGGGAACGATGTCCTCGCCATAGTCAGTGAACTGATCGGGTTCTTTCCGGGCCCTCGCGATCGACACGTTCTCTTCCACAATACGAATGCCGAAGGCTTGATCTGACACACTCGCGCGGATCCCCCCACCAAAGCGCTCCGGATCCACATAGTGCAGTGCCGCCACCTCCACGCCACCGTCGACAAGAATGTTCCCCACGTTACGCGCCACGACCTCGACCTCTTCGGAGGAAAGGGCGTTCATCTCCTCAAAGACCGCGGTTTCGACCGGAAAGTCGACAGTGCGCAAGGTGACCGCACTGTCCACTTTGGCGCCGTAGATGCTGCCGGTGATCACAGTGCTTTGCGCAGGGACAGCCTCGGTGAGAACAGCCAACGGATCGAAAGGAGGGTAGGTCCCATTGCCGGCGTGGCTCGCACCGAGCGACATTCTGACCTGAACGAATGGGAGCGTGCGCACCACGTCACGATCGCCGGTCCTCGTTACTGTGGATACGTCGAGTCGCCGTCCGGCCGACAACCTTGTTAGCACGCGCGTGGAGGCAAGCCGATCGGTCTTGTCGTTCGGGTGCGCGTCATGTGCCACTGAAGAGGCACTGAGGACCCGGGCCGGCTTAGCCACTTGTTCGCGACCGTCGAGAGCGGCAAGAAGTGCCGCTCCCATCAACACACTGGAGGTGATGCCGGTCAAGAATGTCCCGCATAACCAGCGCGTCGACAATTCACGTCGGTCGGGAGGCTTTGACCTGCCGTCAGCCACCAGAGGTGCTTCATTACCTATAGCAACAAGAGTGTCTTCAAAGGACGGCATTGCCGGCTATCAGTCCCCCTCTTTGCCCCCTATCGCTCGTTGACGAGGCGCAACGAAGGTAGTCTGCAATCGTCTCGCGATCAAAACTGCGCATGGCCTTACGGCAAGTACACTCCCGTCTTCCCTATGTGCGCATGTGATGGATCGAGGTGGCAATGTATCTTGACTCGCCTATTGAGAGAATCTGGCTCGAATATGACGCCACAAATTTAGAGAATTCGATGCTCAACCAGATAGTTAGTGCGAACTAGATTTATCGCGTAAGTCGACGGCATAACTGCACGTTCGGGTGAGCGTGCACAGCGCGTGGTGATCGCGTTCGTGCATGAAGATTGCAGGGACCAGGCATGTGTGGCGCTGCCCGAACGAAAAGACCTGCCGGAATGGGAACCGGCAGGTCAGATTCGAAATGCAGCGCACGAAAGTGTGCCTTACATCCGATGCCAACGTCTTGGGAGGAGACGAGCCATTTGCGTCATTGATCTATCGCGTCGTCCGCCAAGCAGGCAATGCGACATTTCCGCATGAAGGATGGGAAAGCCACGCCATATGATGCCGAGCTCAGGCCTTCTTTTTCCTCCCGCTGCGTTTTGATGGCGCAGCTTTTTCAGCTTCCTGTCGCTTGCGACCGAGGCCCATGGTCTTGGCCAGCGCCGAACGAGCGGCCGCATAGTTCGGGGCAACCATTGGATAGTCAGCCGGCAGCCCCCACTTCGTCCGGTACTCCTCCGGCGTAAGACCGTAGTGCGTGGCAAGATGTCGCTTCAGCGATTTGAACTTCTTCCCGTCCTCCAGGCTGACGATATAGTCAGGCATTACCGACTTCTTGATCGGAACTGCCGGCTTTTGAGTCTCGGGCTTTACATCTTCCGTACCATACATTCTGCTCGCGAGTGCCGCATGAACTTGGCCGATAAGCGACGGAAGTTCGCCTGTTGGGACAGGATTGTTGGAAACGTAAGCAGAAACCACATCTGCGGTGAGTCCAATGAGATTGTCGGATTTGGTTTCAACTTCATCAGCCACAAGGATGCTCCTGAGAAGAGATTTCTGCCAGCGACAAACGCTTCTTAGGCATGACGGTCGCTGAATGCAACGAAAGTGCGGCAGAGAGCAATCCCTGTCTTTCTCAGTCGCCCTCGGATGGATTCGTAGCCTGCGCGCCAGTCCCGGTAGTCTCTGGATTGCTGTGGCGGAGGGAACCAGATCAACGTGTCGACCTGCCGCCGACGGTAATGCACGCGCTGCAGACACTGTCGGCCCGATAACAGCGCATCGCCGCTCAGCCACCTAAGCTCAGATATTCACCAGCATTGCCGTGACGTACATGAAGCCGATCCCGACAGCCAGACCGGCCATCGCGGTCGGCGCTAACAGCGAACCCGCTCCTTTGGCCTCCTGTCGCATTTGCATCGATATCACCTCGACGATCACCTGTAGAATCGCGCCAGCGCCAATGGCCATTTGGTTGTGTAGGCTGCCGGCAGGGGTAGGGCGGCCAACCGACCATTGGGCTCTGCGCGGTTCATTCCGACACTTGCTTGCAAACCAACCTGATCGGCGTGCTAATCGATAGGCCATAGGGAAACATTCTCGGGAGCGAATTGCAGGATGAACTGGCTCAAGTCTTCGGCGTTCGTCGTACCCGGATCCCTGGGCTTTGGCATTCTTGCATTTGCAGCCGGCACCATACTCCAGGTGTCGGTTTCCACGCTCCTGGCTGTGCCATTCCGAGCGGAGTTTTGGGCCTTACCCAACATGGTGATAGCGGGGATCGCCACTGCCGTAGCATTGCGGTTTCTCCGCAAGCGGCAATCGTCCGCCGGATCGGGTGTGCGGGAGCATGATGGTATCAACAGCCGCGCTGCGAAGCGCCGAGCTCAGCGAGCGGCAAGGTCAAAGGCGCAGATTGACCAAGGGTAGGGTATTCTTCGGTTGCGGGTGGAGCCTTGCTCCCATGATCCAGGACTTGTCGGCTGTTGATCAGCCCAAAAGCACACTCTAGTCTGAGGCGCCATAGCTTCGAGCGTTGCGTCTATGACGCTGTCACCTTCACCTCGATCATGCCCTTCACCTTGCGCGCCGCCGGCGCACCGACGCGGAGCCTGCGATCAAATAGCGATATGGTCCCGCCCAGCATCATCACCGCACCGCCAAGCCAGATAAGCAAAATAAGAGGCTTCCACCACACGCGTACCACAAGGCCGCCGTCGGACGTTGCATCGCCAATCGACACGTAGAGCTGGCTGAAACCCCGCGTCGCAATTCCCGCCTCCGTGGTCGGCATCTGGCGCGCGGTGTAGAGCCGCTTGGACGAGATAATTTCACCGAGGACACGACCAGCCTCGTCGACATAAGCGAATTGACCTCGCTCCTCGGAGAAGTTCGGTCCCTGATAGGGCGCAATGCCCTTGTAGCTGAGGGTATAGCCCGCGATTGGCAATGTTTCGCCGGGGCGCATGACGACAATCCGTTCGATTTCCAGCGATGTGACGGCGACGATGCCCATCACCGTAACGCCCAATCCGAAGTGTGCTAAGGCCGTTCCGTAAACCGAACGCGGAAGGCCTTTGAAGCGGCTCCAGACGACAGGCAGAGCTAGCGTGCCTACGCCAGATTTCAAGGCAATGTCGGTGAGAGCTCCAAACATCAACCAAAGCGCAAGGCCCGCGCCAAAGGCCGCCAATGCACTGGCGCCGTCAATTACGAAGAAGCCCACGAGTGCCGCCAACAAAGCTCCCCAAAGGCCACGAACAAACGCTGGGAGACAGCATAGAGGTCGCCGCGCTTCCATGCGAGCAGAGGCCCCAACGGAACCACGAGCAGCAGCGGGACCACGAGAGGGACAAAGGTTAGATTGAAGAAAGGGGCACCAACGGAAATCTTGTCGCCTGTTACCACCTCGATCACCAGCGGATAGAGCGTGCCGATTAGTACAGTTGCGGCTGCTGTCGTCAGAAACAGGTTGTTAAAAACCAGCGCCCCCTCGCGCGAAATTGGATGAAACAGCCCGCCTGGCGACAATCCAGGCGCGCGCACCGCAAACAGTGTGAGAGCACCGCCAATAAACAGTATGAGGATCATCAAGATGAACACCCCGCGAGCGGGATCGCTGGCGAAAGCGTGTACCGACGTCAACACACCAGATCGGACCAGGAAGGTGCCGAGCAGCGAAAGCGAGAATGTCAGGATCGAGAGTAGCAGCGTCCAGATTTTCAGCGCCGAACGCTTTTCCATCACAATCGCGGAATGAAGCAAGGCTGTGCCCGCCAACCACGGCAGAAAGGAAGCATTCTCGACAGGGTCCCAGAACCACCAACCTCCCCAACCCAGTTCGTAGTACGCCCAATAAGAGCCCATCGAGATACCGCCGGTAAGGAAGATCCATGCTGTAAGCGTCCATGGCCGCACCCAGCGCGCCCAGGCAGCGTCGATCTTTCCCTCGATGAGAGCGGCAACGGCGAAACTGAAGCAGACCGAGAAGCCGACATAGCCCAAATAGAGTAGCGGCGGGTGTATTGCGAGGCCAACATCCTGAAGTATCGGATTGAGATCCCGCCCCTCCATCGGAGCGGGATTCATCCGGATAAACGGGTTCGAGGTCATCAGGATGAAGAGCAGGAACGCAGCCGCCACCAGCCCTTGCACCGAAAGAACATTCGACCGAAGCGTTGTCGGCAGATTGCCGCTAAACCAAGCGACTAGTGCACCGAAGAATGTAAGGATCAGAACCCACAAAAGCATCGAGCCCTCATGGTTTCCCCAAACCCCGGTGACCTTGAAAAGCATTGGCTTTGCGGAATGGGAGTTCTCCCAAACATTCGCAACCGAGAAATCAGACTGAACGTAGGCAGCGGTGAGTGCGAAAAAGGACAGCAGCGTGAACAAGAAGCACATCATCGCGGCAGGACCCGCGATTGCGGTCAGCTTCAAGTCTCCGAAGCGGGTACCGGCTAGGGGTACGGCGAACTGTACCAGCGCCAGGGAAAACGCGAGGACCAGTGCAAAATGCCCGAGTTCGACGGTCATCGTGGCACTCTCATGGACCGTTTGGTAGCCGCTTGTTTCATTTGAGACTCCAACCAAAGTCCCTGCGATGCAGGCAATCTGGGTACAATTCGGATGTCGTAGCGCCTCAAGTTGGATGAGGTTCAAGCCCCAAGCTCAAGCTTTTTCCAGTCACCAGCTGTGGACACCGTGATTGGTGTCTGACAATCGCGGCCGTGCAATGTTCCTGCTGGCCACTGGCAAACAACCGCGGTTGGGACTATCTAACCCCGTAGTGACTATAGAGACATCAGATTACGAACAAACACCTGACCATCGGCTCACTTTCGCGGCTGACCAACAGCAAGGTTGAGACCATCCGCTTTTACGAGAAGAGCGGATTGCTTCGGGAACCCGAACGAACCGAGGGAAACTACCGGTCCTACGCGCCGGCGGATCTGAATCGTCTCAGCTTCATTCGGCGTGCCCGCGACCTAGGGTTTTTCGCTCGATCAGATCCGTGTGCTTCTCGACCTTGCCGACGACCGATCGAGATCGTGCGAGGCGGTCGATGAGATCGCCAAGAAGCATGTCGCCGAGGTCGAACGTAAGCGGGGCTCCAACCGCACCTTCTTTGCACGGCTCTGAGGAGGCACGGTGGCGATCCTTTTGGAGGATCGTTTTGTGTCTGGACTTGACCATAGACTTGAGCCGGAGGGCGAGATCCGGCGTTTTGAGGTCATCAACGGCGCGATGGGCCGCCGGCGTTGGTCGGCCGATGACCGAGCGCGCATCCTGGAAGAGACACTTGCGCCGGGAGCGGTGGTGTCGGCGGTCGCGCGCCGGCATGACCTGACCCCGCAGCAACTGTTCACCTGGCGGCGCGAGGCCCGCAAGCGTGCGGAGGCAGACGCTAAAGCGCTGGCCTTCGTGCCGGCGCTGGTCGCGCCAGAGCCCGCGACCCAGAAGGAGCTGAAGCCGCCGCGAGCGAAGCGTCGTGCGCCGCGACGACGAACAGCGTCGATCGAGGTCGAGGCCTCGGGCGTCACGGTGCGGATTGGTGACGGCGCATCGTCTGCCACGATCGCTGCGGTAATCCGCGCATTGAAGGTCACGTCGTGATCGGGCCGACCGGTGCGGTCAAGGTGATGGTCGCGACGAAGCCGGTGGACTTCCGCAAGGGGGCCGAAGGCTTGGCCGCGCTGGTGCGCGAGACGATGGGCGCCGATCCGTTCTGTGGCGCGATCTACGTCTTCAGGGCCAAGCGCGCCGACCGGGTCAAACTCGTCTACTTCGACGGCACCGGCGTGTGCCTGCTGGCGAAGCGTCTGGAAGACGGGAAGTTCTGCTGGCCCGCGATCACAGATGGTGTGGTCAGGTTGACGGCGGCGCAGTTGCAGGCGCTGCTGGAAGGGCTGGACTGGCGGCGCGTACATGATGCCCGAGAGACGCGCGCGCCGGTCGCGGCAAGTTGATTACAAGGGCGGCGAAGACGCTGGCAAAGCATTGGAATGCATGATTGAATCGGCTTTGTGAGCAATCCAGCCGATCCTTTGAGCAACGATCCAATCGCGCTTCAGGCGATGCTTGCCGCGGAGCGCGCCGAGAACGAGCGGCTGCGCCAGATCATCAAGGAGCTGCAGCGTCACCGCTTCGGCCGCAGGGCAGAGAGCCTGCCCATCGACCAGTTGCTGCTGGGCTTGGAAGAGGTCGAGCAGGTCGAGGCCGAAGGCCTCGCCGCGGAGGAAGCCGGTGATCCTGCCAAGCGGGAGGATCGGACCAGGAAGCGCCGCGCCAACCGCGGTTCATTACCCGCCCACCTGCCGCGCATCGAGCAGGTCATCGACATCCCTGACAAGATCTGCCCGTGCTGCAAGGGAATGCTGCACGTCATGGGCGAGGATCGTTCCGAGCGCCTCGACATCGTGCCGGCCCAGTTCCGCGTCATCGTCACGCGCCGCCCGAAATACGCCTGCCGGAGCTGCGAAGAGGTCGTGGTGCAGGCGCCGGCTCCCTCGCGCCTCGTCGAGGGTGGCATCCCGACCGAAGCAACCGTCGCCCATGTACTGGTGTCGAAGTATGCCGACCATCTTCCGCTCTACCGCCAGTCCCAGATCTATGCCCGCCAAGGCGTGAACCTGGATCGGTCCACGCTCGCCGACTGGGTCGGAAAGGCGGCCTTCCTGCTTCGCCCGATCCATGAGCGCCTGTTCGAGCGGTTGAAGGCGTCCGGCAAGCTCTTCGCCGATGAAACCACGGCGCCGGTGCTCGACCCCGGCCGCGGCCGCACCAAGACGGGCCAGCTGTTCGCCTATGCAAGGGACGATCGATCCTGGGGCGGGATCGATCCGCCCGGCGTCGCCTATCTCTATGCGCCCGACCGCAAGGCCGAGCAGCCACTGCGGCATCTTCAGGGCTTCGTCGGAATCCTGCAGGTCGACGGCTACCCCGGATACCGGGCGTTGGCCGAGCGCAACGCCGTGAGCCTGGCCTTCTGTTGGGCGCATGTCCGTCGCCGCTTCTACGAACTGGCCCAGTCCGGACCCGCGCCGATCGCCACGGAGGCGCTCGCCCGCACCGCCGAACTCTACAAGATCGAGAGCGAGATCCGGGGACGCTCGCCCGAAGAGCGGCGCATCGCCCGTCAGGAGAGAAGCCGACCTATCATCGATGCCTTCGAGCCGTGGCTACGCGGGAATTTTGCGCTGGTCAGCCAGAAGAGCAAGCTCGCCGAAGCGATCCGCTACGCGCTCTCGCGCTGGGCTGGGCTCAGCCGCTTCCTCGACGACGGCCGCGTCGAGATCGACTCCAACGTGGTAGAGCGCTCGATCAGGCCAATCGCCCTCAATCGAAAGAACGCGCTCTTCGCCGGTTCCGACGGCGGTGGAGAACATTGGGCGACGATCGCCTCACTCACAGAAACCGCGAAGCTCAACGGCGTTGATCCGTTCGCATACCTCGCCGACGTCATCACCCGCATCGTCGCCGGTCACCCGCAGAACCAGATCGACGACCTGCTGCCATGGGCCTATGCCCCAGCGCCACTCAAGGCCGTGGCCTGAGAACAGCGGTTACGGTCGAACGAAAGATTGCCGACGTCAAGGCCTTACAGGATGAGCTCGATCGACTGATCTCTCAGTGTCGATGCGGGACAGTTGCAGAATGTCGGATCATTGAAACATTGTCTCCGTTGGTGCCCCAAGAGAGCAAGAGGGCGACGCGATAGAGATATCTCAAAGGCCTTGTCGCACAAGGCGTTCGGTCATTGCTCCACCTGACATCGGATCGCGTGGCTTCAGGAACATTCGGATCGCCTCGCAACGTAATTCGACCTGACCAGAGCCCTACGATCAGAATCGCGAGAATTGTCAGCCGAAAACCTAAGCTGATCCATGCGCGCCTGGACACGCCTATGCACTCGATTTTCTACGATAATCGAGCGTATCATCTCCATGCATTATTCGCGAGAGCAGCAGCACAAGCTGACCTCACGATATGTGGTCTCGCGTAGATTATTGTAAAGCGTGTTGGCGGGAGATTCCAACTGTGACGCAAGGATCAAAGACGCTCAAACCGTGCTGGAGCTCCCCTTTGGGCTCGGGTCGCGATAGGCCAACAGCCGGAGCGCGTTGAAGACGACAAGCAGCGTCGAGCCTTCGTGCATGGCGACCGCCGGGCCAATTCCCAGTCCAAACATCGTCGAGGGGATCAGGATGGCGACGACCCCGAGACTGACGAACACGTTCTGGAGGATGATCGAGCGTGTCTGGCGACTCAGTCCGACGGCGAAGGGCAGGTGGGCGAGATCGTCGGCCATCAGGGCGACGTCGGCGGTCTCCAGCGCGACGTCGGAGCCGGCCGCGCCCATGGCGATACCGACAGTAGCGCTCGCCATGGCCGGGGCATCGTTGACGCCGTCGCCGACCATCGCGACCTTGCCTTCCGCCCGCAGCTTCTTGACGGACTCGACCTTGTCCTCGGGCATCAGGTCGCCCCAGGCTTCGTCCAGTCCGACGTCTTTCGCAATCGCGTCGGCGACCTTCTGGTTGTCGCCTGACAGCATGATCATGCGCTTGATGCCGATGTCGTGCAGCGCCTTCAGTGATGCGCGAGCTGCTGCGCGCGGCGTATCCATCAAACCGATCGCACCGAGATCGCGGTCGCCCTGGCGGACGACCATCGTCGTGCGGCCGCCGTCCCTGAGCTTCGTGATCGCCTCGATCATGGCAGTGCCCAGAGCCGGGATGCCCTCGCTTCCGAACATCTCGGCCTTGCCGATCCATACCGTCTGGCCGTCGAGCGTCGCGGTGACGCCCTTGCCGGTTAGGCTCTTAAGATCCGAGGCCGCGGCGACGGCCTTGCCGCCCAGCTTCTCCTTGCCGTCGCGTGCGATCGCCTCGGCCAGTGGATGGTCGCTGAGGGTTTCCACCGCTACAGCGACCGCCAGCAGTTCCTTCTCGTCCACGCCTTCGGCGGTAACGATGTCGGTGATGCGCGGCTTGCCTTCGGTCAGCGTTCCGGTCTTGTCGAAGGCGATTGCTGTCAGCGAGCCGAGGTTTTCGAGAGGTCCGCCGCCTTTGACCAGAACGCCGCCCCGCGCGGCGCGGGCGACGCCCGATAGGACGGCACTCGGCGTGGCGATGGCGAGCGCACAGGGACTGGCTGCGACCAGGACGGCCATGGCACGGTAGAAGCTGTCCCGGAACGGCTCATCGATCACCACCCAGGCGAACAGAAGGATAACGGCGAGCGCCAGCACCGCAGGCACGAAGATCTTCTCGAAACGCTCGGTGAAGCGCTGCGTCGGCGACTTCTGCGCCTCCGCCTCGCTGACCATCTTGACCACCTTGGCGAGCGCGGTCTCGGTCGAGCGGCGCGTCACCTCGATCTCGATCGCGCCAGAGCCGTTGATCGTTCCGGCGAAAGCACGCGACGCGCCATCCACGGAATCCGGTCGTGCCCTCGCGGCGGCCGCATCGGCAACAGGACGCTTGTCAACGGGAATGCTCTCTCCCGTGACAGGCGCCTGGTTTATGCTGGAGTTGCCCTTGACCAGGAATCCATCGGCCGGCAGCCGTTCGTTCGGACGCACAATGACGATATCGCCGACCGCAAGCTCCTCGACCGGGATTTCCTTCGTTTCGCTGTCCCGCCTCACGGTTGCAACCGATGGTGCAAGCTCGGCGAGAGCCTCGATCGCACGCTTGGCGCGGCCCATAGCGTAGTGTTCGAGTGCATGGCCGAGGCTGAACAGGAACAGCAGCAGCGCGCCTTCCGCAAAGGCGCCAAGGGCCGCTGCGCCAGCCGCGGCGACCAACATCAACGTATCGATCTCGAACCGCTTGAGGCGCAGATTGTCGATCGCTTCCCGCAATGTGAAGAAACCGCCGAAGAAGTAGGCGGCGATATAGCAAGCGGTCGGCAGCCATTCCGGTGCGCCGGCAACGAGCTTCTCGACCGCGTAGCCGATGCCAAGCAATGCGCCGCTCGCGAGCGCGAATATCAGCTCTGTGTTCGGACCAAGGAATTCACCATGCGCGTGATCGTGCCCCTCGTTTTCCGAATGCTTCTCGCCAGCATCGTGATCGTGACCAGCATGATCGTCATGCGCAGTCTTTGCATCGTGCAGCACGTCCGATTTCCGCTTGACGCCAAGATCGCGTAGCGAGGCGGCGATTGCGTCTTCCGACACGGCCTGGCGATCAAACTCGATATGGACAATCCCGGCGGCATTTGCCTCGGCCTCGATCACCCCGGGCAACGACCTTAGCTTCTCTGCGACCGTGCGGGCCCGGCGTTCGTGGCCGACGCCGGAGACTTTCCACGTCAGATGTCCGAAGCGAGCGGTGATTTGCGCGCCAGCCGATTGCGCGATCTGCCGAATCCTGGTTAGCGGCAGGACTTTCGGGTCGAAATGCAGGCACAGCCGAGCAGGGTTCTCACCTTCTGCCGCCAGCACATGGACCTTTTCAACGCCCTGTCGCGCCTCGAGGTCGGAAGTCAAACGCGCGACGCAAGCATCTGCGATGTCGTCAACCTCGGGCAACAAGACCGGGATGTCCAGGCGTAGCTTGCTCGTCATCTCGAAACACTCCCGCTTACTGCGCTTCCTATCTCGTAGCTTCCACTTCGCTCTTGACGAGCGCTTCCAGTTGCTGCCGTCCGAACGACGCTAGCGGCTTTCCGTTGACGAAGAAGGTCGGCGTTCCCCGGATGCCGACGGCCTGGACATCCGCCACGTCCTGGGCGATCACCGCATTCACCTGTTCGGTGACGGCATCCTGCCGGGCTTTGGTGAGGTCGAGACCGACCTCCGCCGCAAGTTCCCATGCGCGGGTCGCCTGGGGATTGCCATCTGCGCCCCACTGGTCCTGGTTTTGCAGAAGCCACTCCATGACCCGCTGGAACTTGTCCTGCCTACGCGCAGCCTCGAGAATCCGTATCGCCTCCTCGGACGCTGGGTGGAAAGGAGTGTAGCGGATGATGACGCGAACCTCCTCCGGATAGGTGGCCATAATCTGCTTCACCGTCGGGTAGAAGGCGCGGCAAGCCTCGCAGGACGGGTCGAAGAATTCCACGATCGTCACCGGAGCCGTGGCCGGGCCGAGGATCGGCGAATGGGGGCGGACCAGCTGGCTGCTTTCGGCCGCAATCGGGACGGGGGCATTTTCACTGGATGACTGCGAGTAAAGATATGCCCCACCGGCAAAGATGGCGACGGCGCCTGCTCCAGTGGCGATTATGACGGCTCGTCTGTTCATGGCTTCCTGATCCGCGTCGTCAGAAAGAGAAGAAGGACGATCCCTGCAAAGGCTGCGAAGGACAGAAAGGGCAGAGGAATGCTGCCGAAGATTGTCATCGCTGCGTCAGTGCAGGAGGGTCCCTGCCCACAGGGCTCCAGCGCCTCGGTGATCACACCGCCAAAGAGAAGCGAATGATAGAGGGCGATACCGCCACCGATCACGGCGAGCGGCAGTCCATAGAGCCATGTCCCTCTGTCCACACGGAAGGCGCCGACGGCGAGCACGATGGCGAGGGGAAACATGAAGGCGCGCTGGTACCAGCACAACACGCAGGGGGTCTGCCCCATCACCTCTCCGATGAAGAGGGCGCCGAGCGAGGCGACAAGCGCTACGAACCAAGCCGCGAACAGCAGAGACCATAGCGAATTCCCGTCGCTCGAAGGGCGGGCAAGACCAGACGCTGTTTCCGTACGGTTACGGTCAGTCGCGTTCATCCAATCCTCCCGAACACAGGAAATTTCTCGAGAAGCCAGAATGCGAACACAGACATTCGGCCCGTGATCATTGCGATGCCCATCAGGATCATGACGACGCCCGCGCCGACGTGCAGGAATTTGCCGAGCCTGCGAACGTTTCTGAGTCTCGTGGTCAGCGCATCGGCGAACAGTGCGGTGAGCAGAAAGGGCACTCCGAGCCCAAGCGAATAGATGGAAAGGAGCGCCACACCGCTCAGCGCGCCGTCTACAGTCGCGCTGACCGTCAGGATAGCTCCTAGGATGGGCCCGATGCACGGCGTCCAGCCGAAGCCGAACGCAAGGCCGAGAACATAGGCGCCAAGAGGCTGTCCGCCTTCGATGGTGCCGTGATAGCGCAGATCACGCTCGAGCCAGGGCATCTTAACCATGCCGGTCGTGAAGATGCCGAAAAGAACGATAATGAGCCCGCCAGCGATATTGGCCTCATAGCGGTAGGATAGAAGCAGACCGCTGATCGCGGTTGCGCTTGCGCCAAGCAAGATGAAGACCGTCGAAAAGCCGAGTACGAAACATCCGCTGAGGAATGCCGTGTGGACCCTCCGGCGGGCGACCGCCTGATCGGTACTTCCTGCGATGTACGACACATAGCCAGGAACGAGTGGCAAAACGCAGGGCGACAGGAATGAGATCATTCCTGCCAGCAGCGCAGCCACAATTCCAATGTTGGCGATTTCCAATGCCATGCTGGTACTCAATCCCTGTCGGCCCGCGTAAGCAGCGCTTCGATCTCCTCGATTGTTTCAGATTCATCCCATTCCTTGGGACCGGCCCAGCGCGCGAGTTCACGTCCGTCTTTGCCAATCAGAAGGGTCGTCGGCAGCCCAACGATCTTGAGCGCTTGCATGGAGACGCCTGGCTTGTCCAGAAACATCTCTAGGCGCTTGATTCCGATTTCGTCGAAGAACGGTCGCACCTGTTCCGCGCCGCCCTTGTCGATCGACAGGGCAACGACCTCGAAATCGGTTCCTCCCTTGAGGGATTGAAGCCGGTCGAGAGACGGCATTTCCTTGCGGCATGGGGGCACCAAGTCGCCCATACGTTCAGCAAAACTGCACTACCTGCAAAAGACTCCAAAGTAAGGCTCTTCCCGTCAGCGGTCTCAAACTGAAAGGCGGATTGATTTGCAGAAGCGTCCACGGACCGTTGTGCTGATCCTAGCCATGGAGCTAACGGCTTCGCTACGAGGAGGCCCCCCACTGCAGCACCGGCCACCGCAGCCAAGCCGACTGCGATAGAAGCTCGACCAGTGAGAAAAAACCGCATACCTGTTCCTCATGACGCAGCACCGGCCGGATAATTCGGTGTGAACACCTCGGCCCCCGTTATCACCCTAAAAGCTGAAGTAGCTATAGGGTCAAGTCGAGCCGTGATGGACAGACATCAACGAAAGCCGTTGCCATCAAGCGGGTGAGGAGCCTTGATATCGAAGGCCTATTTCGCACGTTTGCCACGAGGCGCTTCGCGTTTCCCAGATTTTGCAGGCTTTACATAGATCTCAAGCCTATGACTGATGATTTCAAAACCATGCTCCTGCGCAACTTGTTGCTGGAGTTGCTCAATCTTATCGGATCGAAACTCGACCACCCGACCTGACTCTACATCGATGAAATGGTCATGGTGCTCTGCGTCAGCGCGCTCGAAGCGAGCGGGCCCGCTGCCGAAAATGTGCCTCTCAAGTATTCCTTTTTCCTCAAGTAGGCTGAGTGTTCGGTAAACCGTTGAAAGTGCGATCCGTGGATCGACTTTCGTCGCACGCCGATGAAGTTCCAAAGCGTCGGGATGGTCCCTCGCTTGCTGAAGAACCTCGACGATCGCGCGCCGCTGGCCTGTTAGCCGAAGACCGCATTCTTTGCAGATCTTGACGATATCAATCGGATCGATCTGCATCATAATCAGCCAATCTTGCCGGTTATCATTCTATACGCCAGCTCCCAATCCCTCGTTTCCCAGCCCGGTGATGTCGATCGTTTCAAAATAGCACAAGATCAGACTCGTCCGCCAACGCTTCGCTCTCGAAGAATGCGATTGAGAGCTTTAGCAGGCGTATCTGGATACAGTTTGTGCTTCACAGCATTGGAGGGACCTCCCACCGCCGGCCAAAGACTACTACGGCGATCGGTGGAAAAATTAGCCGCGCTGTCTCCAGATTGATGCCGTGCTCAGCTGGCAGGTACGGTCTCGACAGGGAAGATCAGGACCGCTCCCATGGACGCGTTCTTGTCACCAAGCTTCATTGCCGATCGCGTTGCCGGGGCAAGGCCTATGTCACGGAGCATGTCGGAAAATGCTGGCTGGCCGGAGGCCGCCCGAGTGGCCGGCGGCACGCCGCCCTGGGCCAGGAAGCTGAGATCTTCTATCGCAGACTGTGGTGGAGCTTCGGTCAGAACCGCGATCATCCTTTCGAAGCCAAAGCTGGCGTCGGTGAAGGCGAGCAACCCTTCTTCTATCGTCGCATTGGGTACGAGGCGCTGGGCGTCAATGTGCGTGATTGAATAGTCGGATCCGACATAGAGAATATTTATATCAATCAGCTTGCTCGACAGGTTCTTGGCGAGGATATGCACTTCGTCACCCGGCAGAACCCGAGGCACTGTCGCTTGCTGGAGTGGCTTCATCAGGTTCTCGCTGGGACGCTTCAGCTTGAATTCGACCATGACCTGCTCAGGTCTATAGTCTGAACCAGCAGCAAGCCGTGATAGCGAAGTTGCACGAAATATCTTGGCCAGCACTTCGCCGGCACCCACACGAAGGCGCTCAGGATCGACAGCGGCAACAAACGGCGGCTTTGATCCGTCCTTGAGGGAAACGTCGCCCGACGGTGGCAGAAACCAGAGCGCGGGTGCATCGCTCCCGTCGGGACTCGCGCGGAGAATCGCATTCTCCGGAAGCACCGCAAGCCTCAGATCCGCTTCCTCGCCCGGATCCACAAGCCTGATATTGAACCTTCTTCCGGGATCAGCCGCGAGAACGTCCAACATCGCGTTCGCGTCGGCTGTCTGCTTTTCCAACCCGGCAACTGCACCAGGGCGGGCAACGACCATGCTGAAGTCAATCTCGAGTCTTGCAACTCGGACATAGGCGCCGGCCGGGATGTCGGACAACGCAACGAGAGGCCTGTCTTCATAGGCGACCGGTTTGATCATCGAGGTCAGATTTTTCGCGGCAACGACCTCTACGTAACCCAGGGCCTCGGACATTTCCGAAAGCGGTCCCGGAAGGATTGCGAGCTTGGATCCAGGCACCAAGCGATGCATCAGGCCCGCCGCGATCGAACCGCGCGTCCCCTTCGATTCCAGCGGCCACTGCATGGGGGTATCGACGATCTCGCTGCCGAACACCCGCGCATCCAACGCACCTTCGAACAGCGGCGTCGGTCGTATCCTTCCATCCGCGGTGTATTGTTGAAGGACCGCGTGCCCAAGCTGTCGATAGGTGACGTTCGGGTTTTCCGCCAGCTTCTGGAAGATTGTGAAGGTGAACAGGCCGAACTTCGTGGCATCGGGTTGCCCCTTCGGGAGCGGCATCTCGGGCGTGGTCTCGATGGACTGGGCCGCGAAAAATGCAACGAGATCGCCACGCGTTATACCTTGAGCGCTCGTCGGGTCTTCCGCGAAGGCGAAGGCGGCCTGCCGCTCAATCTGCCCCTCGCCAACCTCACGGCTTTCCTCAGCTGCAGTTGCAAGTCGAATCTCGGAAGCCGGTATACCGAGGTCGGACGGGTCGAGTTTGCGTTCTGCGATCAGGTCCTCTCCGACGGGGGCCGCCCGGGTGGCCGTTCCGGAATTGCAGCAGTCAAGTACGATCCATACAAACGCTCCCTTGTTCCGTATCGCATCGAGCGCTTGGCCGACCATGTTGTCGGTGAGTGCGTTCGGTACGCCCTTCGTCCTGTCCGTCCACATGCCTGTGTCGGAAGGCAGTAGGATCTCGTCGAGACCGTCGGTCTCGTCTCCGGCTGAGAGCGCAGGCTGCTGTGAGCCATGCCCGGAATAGTGGATGTAGACGAAATCGCCCCGCTTGGCCCAGGCTGCGATCTGCGCGAGACCGGACAGTATGCCATCGAGCGTAGGGCTGCCGATCGCGCCATCAAGGTTGTCGGCCAGTAGAATGATATTCGCGGCATCAAATTTCACGGGCGAATTGCCCAACAAATATTCGCGAACCAGCTGCGCATCGTGGTTCGGGCCGATCAAGGCCGACTTCGGTGGTAGGTTGGGATAGGCGGTCGCGGCTACGAGCACCGCGTAATAGGTTCTTGCCTCAGGCGCGGCAAAGCTCGTCCGAACAAGCCCGGCGGCGCCCATCGCCGAAGCTCCCAACAAAACGGCTCTTCGTGTAAGTCGAATCGACATCGGCTCCCCTATCCCCCCTTGATCTCTACAAACTCAATACGTTGCCAGCGACAATCTGTTTTGCTCCCATCCATCCGGCATGTTGGCGCTTTTGTGGCACCTCTGAAAAGTGGCGAACAAGTGGACCAGTCGGCGCACCTTGAAAAGGAGCCTCCGCGCCGAAGAATGAAACGCGTCGGATATCGATCAAGCAGTTGTGATCGAAGATAGCGAGGAGCCGAACCCTCATTACCTCATCGACGCTCTGACGTCCTCACAAGGTCGGGATCGTCGCCCCTCGCCGATGACAAGGCGCCTGGCGGATCGAACGAGCTACGCTCAGCGACCACGAATGCGTCGGACGTCGACACTTCTGCATGCCCTTTTGTCGCATCGAAACAGGAATGCAGGCGCTTGAATCTCAAGCAACCTGAGATGTTACCGACGAGGGAACCGTGCGCCACCCGACAGTCGAGAGGGAAGTAGATGTCGCGATCGCCGTCAGCGTATAGCCCCAAAACGGGCCTCGGACGATGGATCGATGCCCGGATGCCGCTTCCCCGGCTGATCCACGATTCCTTTGTCTCCTATCCGGTACCGCGCAATCTCAATTATCTCTACACGTTTGGTGGCATCCTGACGCTGATGCTCGGTCTCCAGATCCTCACTGGAGTCGTGCTCGCCATGCACTACAGCACGAATACGGCGACCGCATTCAACTCCGTTGAGAAAATCATGCGCGACGTCAATTCGGGTTGGCTGCTCCGGTATCTCCATTCAAATGGTGCATCGTTCTTCTTTATCGCTGTCTACATCCACATATTCCGGGGGCTATACTACGGGTCCTACAAGGCACCACGTGAGCTCCTCTGGATATTGGGCTGCATCATTTACCTGCTGATGATGGCGGCGGCGTTCATGGGGTACGTGCTTCCATGGGGTCAGATGAGCTTCTGGGGCGCAACCGTCATCACCGGCTTCTTCACGGCGATACCCTTGTGGGGGAGTGGATACAGCAGCTGCTTCTCGGCGGGTTCGCCGTCGACAATCCCACACTGAACCGATTTTTCGCACTGCATTATTTGCTTCCATTTATGATTGCAGGTGTTGTGGTGCTCCATGTTTGGGCATTGCACGTTACGGGCCAAACCAACCCGACAGGCATCGAAGTCAAGCATGAGACAGACACCCTGCCTTTTACGCCATACGCAACCGTGAAGGACGCGTTTGGAGCCATAGTGTTTCTACTTGTGTTCGCATATTTCGTCTTTTACATACCTAACTACTTAGGTCACCCAGACAACTACGTTGAGGCAGACTCTCTAAAGACCCCGGCGAAGATCGTCCCAGAATGGTACTTTCTTCCTTTCTATGCGATCCTTCGCGCCGTAACGTTCAACATCGGGCCGATCGACTCGAAGCTGGGAGGTGTCCTGGCAATGTTTGGAGCGATTGCGGTGCTCTTCTTCGTGCCATGGCTTGATACATCGAAGGTGCGATCCGCGGTGTATCGCCCATGGTATAAAGTATTCTTTTGGTTGTTTGCCGCAAACGCCCTTTTCCTGGGATGGCTCGGGGCCAAACCGGCGGATGGCATATATGTCGTGTTGATGCAGGTCTCGACGGTCATTTATTTCGCCTTCTTTTTGGTGGCGATGCCGGTGCTGGGCTTGGTCGAGACGCCTCGAAGGTTGCCCAACTCGATAACCGAAGCGGTGCTGTCCGCTGCTGCACGGAACCGTGGCAGCGCTTCCACACAGGGTGGGGAACGTATGCGCGCAGAACAATAAGCATATTGTTTGAATAGGCCATAGGAGCTTTGCCGTGACGGACTTCTGCGAAATCGTTGTCGATGCATGTCCACGGAGCAACCTAACCAGCACCCTCGAATTCGCACGCGAGATGGTCAAGGTGTTCGACGCCAGAATCTCTGTCGCTTCCTACGTATGGCCGAAAACGTCGATGAAGGACGTCTTGGCTCCGAACGTTTTCTGGGCCGAAGAGCAGACCAGATTGATGGAACGTGCGTTGGCATCCAGTCGGAGCATCGTCGACAAGGTCTTTGGCGCCGATTCTGAGCAGGTCCACTGGTGTTCGGGAATTGGCGAACCCACCGCTGCAATGCAGGCGCACCTCCTGACCGCAGACTTGCTGATCACGGATTCATCCGACGAAGACGAAAGCGTCTTGCCCAACCCGGCTCACGTCGCCCTTGGTTCCGGCGTGCCCGTGCTGCGCCTGGGACGCTCGGTTGCGAACGCTCGCTTCCCCCGCATTCTGGTCGCTTGGAAGGATACCGCGCAAGCCCGACGCGCGGTTCATGATGCCCTCCCACTGCTTGTCCGCGCCGAAAGTGTTTCCGTCGTCGGGGTCGGCGATGAGGTTTCGAGCGAACGGCTCGATGCTGTCGCGACGCACCTGCGTTCCCATGGCGCAAAAGCGCAATATTCGCACATTCCCAACACCACTGGAGACGCGTGCTCGAGCTTGCTTGAGCAGGCTGGCCGGGAGGGATCGGACCTGATTGTGACTGGCGTTTTCGGACGCAATTCACTCGTTGAACGCGTCTTTGGGGGTGTAACCACAGAAATGCTGAAGAGCACCGACATCTGCTGGTTCATGGCGCACTGATTTTGGGTTCCCGTGCTAGCATTTGATCACTGACAATCAGGGCGGTGCTATCGCACAAGCCTTTGATCCGGATCGTAGTGCGTAACAGCATCATCCTGCAGGTTGCCTCGGTGCGGAGTGGAAAGAATCTGCAATCAAAATTGCCGCTCCAACGACAATCGCGATATCAGCAGTATTGAATGTCGGCCAATGCCAGGCACCTAAATGAAGGTCGATGAAATCAGTTACCGCGCCTTGTCGCATTCGGTCGTAAATATTCCCGATCGCACCTCCCGTTATCAGTCCCAGCGCCATGGTATGGCCGTTCGTCTTTGCATAAAGCATCCAAACAAACAGAAATCCGACCACGACCGATGTCAGGAATGACAGCGAAGTAGGAGAGTCGGAAAAGTAACCTGACAGGATTCCGAAGCTAATCCCGGTATTGTAAGAAAGCACAATATTGAGAAACCCAGTTATATAAATGTCTCTTGGCGGCTGCATGACAATCTCGACAATTACAAATTTGGACAGTTGATCGATCGAGAACGCCAAAGCCACACAAGCTAGACCGAGGAGAACTCGAGTTGAATTTGCGGATCGCTTCACGGTCATCCTCCGTCACGTTTGGGATGAGAGTTTCGCCGCTCTAGCTACCTGAGCTTCAATCGCCGGCTGGCAGCTTCCTGTGGAAAGCGGGGGCATGGATCGACACTTCACGAAGTCGTGGCCCGCCCATAATGGACGCGGGCCGCACGAGCCGTTAAGGGTTCGGTAATATCGGTTAAAATCGGACGGGGGATCGGGGAGTGACCACTCGACAGTCGATCGCTGCTTTATGCGCGGTGGCCGCTTGGACGTTTAGCGCCAGCAGCGCGTGGGCCCACCCGTCAGCGATGATGACAGGAAGCCTGACATCGCAACCGATAGGACACTATGAGTTCTGCAAGCGCAACGCTTCAGAATGCGCAATTCGCTCCCGCGACGTGACGCCGCTGAAGATGTCGAGTGAGCTCCTCCGGCGGCTGGAGAAACTCACGGTGTCCGTGAATCAGGCCGTCAAGCCGAAAAGCGACCTCGAGCTTTATGGCCAGGAAGAATACTGGACCTATCCCGTAGATGCGGGCGACTGCGAGGACTATGCGTTGGCGAAGCGCCGCGTCCTGATGGAAGGCGGCATCTCAGCATCCAACCTGCTCCTGACTGTACTGCGACGCCCGAACGGCGATGGGCATGCGGTGCTGACCGTTCGAACCGATGGGGAGACATTGTTCTCGATAATCTCACGGACACGGTTTTGAACTGGGATGAAACCGGATACACCTACCTAAAGCGACAAGCGATCGACCATACCGGTCGATGGGTTTCGATACGAGACGGGGACACGCCGCTGGTCAGCTCCGTTCACTAGGGGCCACAGCAACTCCTGCGGTTTGCCGTGAATCGTCGTCGGGTGATCGCGCCAGCGGCAATGAGCAGCGTTATGGACACCACGACCGGAATGTTTCCGGCCCGGCGGAACAATGTCTCAGTTGGCGCGGGTGCGGGCAATGGCCCATCGATGACCCCGCTGACGTTCAGGGGAAGCATCTCCTTCACCCGACCATAGCTGTCGACGATCGCGCTGACACCGCTGTTGGCCGCCCGGATGAGCGGCAGACCCGCCTCGATCGCTCTCGCGCGCGCGGCAAGAAAATGCTGGTGGGGTCCCGCGGACATGCCGAACCACGCGTCATTCGTGATATTTAGAATCCATCCTGCTCGGTCGTCGCCCGAACGAGGAAAAATTGCCTCATAGCAGATCAAGGCCCTCGCGGCGGGCAATCCGACAAGCTGGATCGGTGCGCTGCTCTCACCCGGAATGTAGTCGATATCGCCGACAGTCATCTTCATGGCGCCGAGAACCCTCTTGAAAGGGGTGAACTCTCCAAAGGGCACCAATCGCCTCTTGTCGTAGTCCGCGACGACGCGTCCCTTCTCATCGAGTGCAAGTACGCTGTTCAGTAGGGCAGGGTCATCAGCGCGACGAGCAGGCGCTTCCCTGACAGCCCCGAAGAGAAGCAGGCCCCCCGTCGGAACGCTGGCGGTGAGGGCCGGATGGATGTTGCGACCAGCTTCAAACAAGACGGGATAAGCCGTCTCGGGCCAGACTACGTAGCGTGGCCGATCGCTTTCACCGGACGTGCTTAGCGCTAGAAGTTTGTCGAGGATTGCGTTCGCTTGGCCGGCCTCCCATTTCTGGTTTTGCGGGATGTTCGGCTGGACGATCCGCACGCGCTGTCCATTATCCCCGAACTCGGCCGCGGCCAGGCGCATCGTACCGCCAGTCCATAGAGTGGCGAAAGCGATCGCTGGCACCAGGATCAGAACAAGTGCGGCGGACCGACGGCCCAACTTGTACTTCTCGGTGATCAGGAGTGGCAAAATCGCCAAGAGAACTGTCAAAAGCCCGAGGCCATAGATCCCCATGACCGAAATGGCCTGAAGAGCTTCATCGCTGAACCCCCAAGCATATCCAATGAGGTTCCAGGGAAATCCCGTCAGTATGGCGCTGCGGGCCATCTCCGCGATGGACCACGTGGCAGGGAGGGCAATGAGTGTACCCGGTCCCGATCCGCCGAGATAGCGAGCAGCCATCGCCGCGAACGCAGGGAACAGAGCCAGCAATGCCGAAAGAGCAGCCACCGCGGGCCAGGCAAGCATTCCAAATCTCTCGGCTTCGACCGCAAAGCTCTCGGTTATCCAGCTCAGGCCAACGATGAATTGACCCAAGCCGAAGGCCCATCCGGTAACGAATGCAGCCAAGACGCTTGGGCTATGACGTGTCAGAAAGGCGAAAGCGGCAAGGCCCAAATACGCGACAGGAAAGACGAAATAGGGTGCCAAGCCCAAACCGCTCAGGCCGCCCATCGTAACGGCAACGACGACCCAGCGACGATAGCGTTCGCGCGACTTAATCCTCGAAATTGAATCGGCCCCCGTTCTTCGTGGATCGCGCCGCTCCGCGCTAGCCGATGTAGCCCAGTCCAGGAAAGCGCTCGAGCAGCCAGAATGCGATCAGAGTGAGGCGGCCCGTCATCATCAATATCCCCATGACGATCATGATGCTGCCGGCAAGGATGTTGAGGATATGGCCGGCATATCGCATTCTCTTGAACCCGGCTGCGATGCTGCTGAAGGCGACCGCAACTATCAGAAAGGGAATTCCCAACCCAACGCTATAGGCTGCCAGGAGGACCGCGCCGCTTCCGGCAGACACCGCTGCAAGGGTAAGGATCGAGCCGAGGACCGGACCAATGCACGGCGTCCATCCAAAAGCGAATGTAAGTCCAAGCGTATAGGCTCCGGTTGGCCCCGATATGGTCTGCGGCCCCGGCAGTCTTAACTCTCTGAGCAGCGCCGGTATCTTGATCAGGCCGGTCATCACAAGGCCGAAACAAACGAGCAGCGCCCCGCCAAGGAGATTTGCCTCAACATTGTATCGAAGGAGAATGCCGCCGAACGCCTGCGCCCCAAGCCCCAGCAACACGAAGACGGTGGAGAATCCGGCTATGAAGAAGAGCGCTGACCAGACGACCTTGATGCGATCCCCAAGCTGCCTGGACGCAGGATCGACGCCGCTGGACACGAACGAAAGATAGCCCGGCACAAGCGGGAGAACGCATGGGGAAACGAATGATATGGCACCCGCAACAATGGCCGTGAGAAGTCCGACGGCTGAGACATCGATCGCCAAGGCTGTCGTCCTTCCTCTGTCGACCTGCAATCCCGATCCACCCATTGGTGTCGGTCTAAATGCTCAAGCGACATGAGGTTCAATGGGAGCCTGGATAAGCCTGCCGTGACATTGCGACGCGCAGTCGCAGTAGTGTTAACTTTCCATCAAGGTTAACAATCGATTCTCCTTCTGCGTGGGGCATCCGGAGAATGAGATATTGCGGTCCAAACCGAAAGCCGCTTTCGAGCGACGATCATCGAACGGCCATCGGCGTGTGCTCGCGATTCTCGGCGCAAGTTGGTTCGTGTTCGGCTTCGCGTCGCCCACAGGGATCCAGGGTACCAAGTCCGACTTGGGGATCACTCCCACGTCGGATCGCTGGGCGGTGTATGTCGAGCAAACCGACACCTGCTCTCATTTGAAGGAGCTCCGGCTGCTCGGCGCCGCTTTTCCTGGCGATGTCGAAAACTTGGATCTGGTGGTCGGCGGTCAACGGGTCAATTTAGGGTCGGATCGAGAGGTTTCTTCCGCGTCCCAGCGGGTGGTTGAGGAAGCAAAGAAGCCACGGCTTGTTAGCGTAGCCTATCGGAAAAACCTGGAGACCCCGGATAGCGGGCAAGCGTTGGCGTCGCGACTATTTTCGTCGGGGACCGACGCTTCATATTTTCTGCGCGGCTTTTCACAACAGGCAGATCCCGAAATGGTGGCGGGCCTGTCTACGTTTCATACCCCAGCGGACGACCGTCTGGTCGGGGTGCCAGCGGCGCTCGCCGACCTGGTCAACAACGATGGGGCCGACATCCTGGCCACGGCCTACGCCCCTAAGGATGAGTTCCACCCATCTTCCAATGCCTTCGCGGCTTTGCTCGGCACCGACGAGACAGCCGGTCGCTTCGTTCCGCCCACGATGGAGGGCGACCACGATTGGATGAAGCAGCCCCTACCGAAATCCGTCTTTTCAAGCGCCGAGCAAAAGTGCCTTGCAACCGCGATCTATTTCGAGGCTCGGGGCGAGGAGGTGAGGGGCAGGCCGCGGTCGCGCAGGTCATTCTCAATCGGGTGCGCAACCCTGCATATCCAGCAAGCGTCTGCGACGTAGTTTATCAGAACGACAGCTGGATCAACAAATGCCAGTTTTCCTTTGCCTGCGACGGCATTCCAGATGTCATTGCAGATCGACGCGCGTATCGTCTGGCAAAGGACGTGGCCATGGCAGTCACCGGCGGGAAGATATTCTTACCCGAAGTCGCGTCATCGACCCATTACATTGCCACCTACGTCAGCCCGCGTTGGGCTCGCTCCATGGAGCGCATGACGCAAATCGGTTCACATATTTTTTACCGCACATTTGGCGGGGGGTGGAGTTAGATCATTGTTAGGGACTATTGGTACGAAATCCCCAGTTGAGCGCAAGAGGACCCTTGTAACGTGGCTGTTGGCACCAGCCTGGCTGGCGATGCTTATAGCAACGCAGCCGGAAGGCTTTGAAACGCTGGGCTACAGCCTGATCGAGTTTCTCGGATTCTTCCTAGTGTTTGCGGCCGTTCTCGGAAGGCTCTGGTGCACTCTATATATTGGAGGTCGGAAGGATCTGGATCTGTGCCAAAGCGGTCCGTATTCCCTTACCCGCAATCCTCTCTATTTCTTCTCCTTTCTCGGGCTCATCGGCGTGTGCCTTGCGGCTCAGAACATTGTCTTGATGATCATAAGCGCGGTCGTATTCCTGGTTTATTATCGACCGGTAATCTGGAATGAGGAAAAGCGGTTGTTGTCCCTCTTTGGGCCGGATTACCTGCTATACATGGCGAGAGTTCCTCGCTTCTTTCCTCGCCTCGATTTGCCAGAAAGCGAAGACACCGTCGTTGTCCACTCTCCGGCATTTGTACGGTCGTTGACGGAAGTCATGTGGTTCCTTGTCGCCATCGTCGGAATTGAAGTGCTTGAAGAACTGCGCCAAGGGCGGTGATTCCTGGCTGGCAACTCCCATTGTAGGCTGGCTCGCTCTTGTAGTGCTAGGTCGCCGGCGCCACGCTCCACGCAAAGCCCGGCCAGATGCAAATGAGTATCAAGTGCTCATCTAGCTGAATTAATTTGACTTTTTGAATCCGCGCTCCTATCTCCCGGCCAATCAGGGAGTAGTCACCGCGCCCGCGCGGGACCGTGTCAACAGGCTTGCGCACATGCGCATGGCGCGGTCAGCCGATTCAACGGCCCGACAAGACTGTGGCGCCACTGCTCCTATGCGGACGAGCAGGGTTCGCGCCCCGGTAGATGTCCATCGGGATCGTTGTCCAATGTCGCCCTTCACCATTGCCGTGCTAGCTCTGAGCATGTCGATCGATGCCTTTGCAGTCTCTGTCGGACGAGGGGCCGCCATCGGCTCGCCGCCCCTGAGAGATGCGCTACGGACAGGTTTGATCTTCGGCATTGTCGAAGCGACAACGCCCATTCTCGGTTGGATCGCCGGCGTTGCAGCCAGCCGTTTCGTGCAGGCTGTCGATCATTGGATCGCCTTCGCCCTCCTCGCGGGCGTCGGCATTCATATGCTCTACGCGGCAATATGGGGTTCAACGGACCACCCACCCAAGGGAAGATCGCTCGCCGCCCTGATGGCGACGGCGGTCGGAACCAGCATCGACGCCATGGCGGTGGGAATCTCTCTCGCGTTTCTTCAGGTCAACATCGTCATCGTCGCGATAGCAATTGGGCTTGCCACCTTCGTGATGTCCTCGGGAGGCATGCTTGTCGGGAGGCTGATTGGCAATCGCCTCGGCAGGCTAGCCGAACTGATTGCAGGTCTTGCACTTTGCGGTTTGGGGACGATGATCTTGCTCGAACACCTGTCGCCGATGTGAAAAGACACGTGAAATCGTGGCCGTGCAACAGTTTAGCGCCGTCGCCTTCCAACAACCAGCTGCGACATTTGAACACTTGAACCTCAACCTGCTCGAGGTCCTACCTTTCCACTAGCGGGGTGCAGTGGTGCACTCAAATAGGTTGGATATTAGGATGTCAGGAACGCTACTGAACTCGCATGGGCCAGCCGACAAAGCCGCCGGGGCTCTTTGTCCACATTGCAGGATCGACCTCGTTATGAGCGAGCGTCAGGGTATCGAAATCGACTACTGCCCGAAATGCCGCGGCGTGTGGTTGGACCGAGGCGAACTCGACAAGATAATCGAACGGAGCGCGGCGGAAGAGGCCCAGTACGCCCAGGGGCATGCGGGTCGCGGCCGTGCGCAGGCGTCCTCACGCAATACATCGAATGACTGCCGCGAAGATCACCGCCGCGACTATAGCGACCACGATCGTCATGGCGGACACCATGGTCGGAGGCACGGTTCGTTCCTCGGCCGACTATTCGACTGACACCCCACCAGGAACGGATTCATGAAGGCTGCGCGCATTGGTCAGCTAGGGTGGTACGCCATTGCCGTGTTGACAACGGCCTCGCCGGTCTATGCCAATCGATCGATCGCGCGGAGGTCGAGAAGATCGTCCGCGAATACATCATCCAAAACCCGGAGATCATCGAGGAAGCACTTACGGAGCTTGAGAAGCGGACTCAAGCAGCTCAGGCAGAGGCCAGGTCACAAGCGATAGTGGCCGAGACTGATGCGCTACTCCGATCGAGCGACGATGTGATCCTGGGAAATCCAGACGGGGATGCTACGCTCGTCGAATTCTTCGACTTCAACTGCGGCTATTGCAAGCGGGCGGCACCTGACGTCAAGGCACTTGTCGCCGAGGATCCCAAGCTGCGGATCGTCTTGAAGGAGTTTCCCATTCTCGGGCCTGGCTCGGTCGAGGCCGCGAAAGTGGCCCTGTCCGTGAAGCGCGTTGCTGGCGACTCCGCCGCGCGTGATTTCCATGTCAGATTGATGGAAATGCAAGGACAGATAAATGCTAGCCGGGCCCTGGACCTGGCCGAAGAGATGGGACTCGACCGCAAAAAGCTGTCGGATGAAATGGCTACTCCCGCGGTCGAGGCCATCATCGCGGCAAACCTCGCGCTGGCGCAGCGGCTCGGCCTGACAGGAACGCCCTCGTTCGTCGTTGGAGATCAAATCATCGAGGGCGCCGTTGGAAAGGAACCGCTTGCCGATGCAATCGAAGCGGTCCGCCAGAAATGAGCCCTCTGAAGACCAATCCTCTCCCTCTTTGGACGGCAAACCTAGTATCCGATTTCGGTACCGTGGATTGAAGCATCTCGCCAACCCAGCCTCGCTGTCGCACCCGACGATCAGCGGCAACCGGCACGCCATGCCACATCGCTTGGCAAGAAAGGTTGGCGCTCGATGTCTCAGATGCCGCAGCGTTTGACATTCCTACGCCAGTGGCTCGCCAACCCTCTGAGGGTAGGGGCGGTGCTCCCCTCAGGGACGTCTCTGGCCCACTTGATGACAAAGGCAATCGACCGCAACACGGGGTCAATTCTCGAACTTGGACCCGGCACCGGCGTCTTCACCGAGGCTCTCCTCAAACGTGGCTTGGTGCCGGAACAACTGACGCTGGTCGAACTGGACGAGAGATTTGCCAACTTGCTCTCACGCCGGTTTCCTGGCGCTCGCATCGTCCAGGGCAGTGCGGCTCGCTTGTCCGCGGCGGGCGTCGGGAGAGATGTCGCATACGGTGCGGTTATCAGCGGGGTGCCACTCCTTTCGATGCCCTCCCGCACGGTATTTCGCATCGTCGAGGGCGTGGCGCGCAGGCTCGGACCCAGCGGCAATCTCTATCAATTCACCTATGGCGCTCGGTGCCCCGTTGCGCACGCCATACTTGAGAGGCTGGGCCTGGAAGCGAGTTTGCTTGGGACCGTCATGTGGAACCTGCCGCCGGCGTCGGTCTATCGGATTTCACATACGCGGGTTGATCCGAAGTTGGCATCAGCCTCCGAACCGCATGTGGTGGCAGACGCCCACGCCCATACAGCTCTCATCCATAGGCAATACCCGGCCGCGATGTGCTGGGAAGGGGAACGGGTTTCCAGTCAATAGAAAGAGCAAGGAGCTCGATATGTTCACGAGACGCGAGATGCTGGCCGGCACAACGGCTTTTGCAGCCCTGGCGGCACTGCCCGCGCGAGCACAGACCGGGGTCAACCATAAGGTCCAGATGCTGAACAAAGGGAAGAAGGGCGCAATGGTGTACGAGCCGGACTTTGTGGCTGCTTCCCCGGCGATACCATAACCTTCATTCCAACCGACAAGTCCCACAACGCAGAGAGCATAAAAGGGATGCTGCCTGAAAACGCGCTCCCTTTCAAAGGCAAGCTGAATGAACAGATCACCATCACCATAGAGAAAGAAGGCGTCTATG